>DTUY01000079.1:7048-11058 GCA_012963885.1 Candidatus Poribacteria bacterium
CAAGTTCTTCCGGCACGTCCACAAGTTCGACCACTTCCGGTGTGTGGAAGCCTTGGTTCACTTCTCCCGGTTCACCGGACACGGACTGAACCTGATACGCTTTTTGAGTTGGGTCTTCCTCAGTAAGAATTTCATTGAGATCGCCGGGTATGGGGAAACGAACCAACAGTTCCTCGATAAGCGGCATCAATGGCCCTTCATAGAAATTGTACTGTCCGCTCTTGGATCCGGAGGTGATTATACTGTGTGCTAATTCCAGATCTTCGATGCTGAGCTCCGGTTCCACAGGGGATGCCATATGGCGACCACGGCAGCGAACCTTTAGGGCTGGCCCAGTCGGATATCACGAAGTCCCTGTCCATATTGCCTGAAATATCCTTTCCTTGCTCAAGCATCTCCCGCATCTTGTTCAGATACCGCTCGACCCGAGGCCAGAAATAGTGCTCCACCAGTTCGGCGTAATCTTCCGCCGTGTAGTCCAGAATTGCGCGCCAAGCTGTCGGCGACTGTGTCGCCGTGAAGGTAATCCAATTACTCTCGTTGTTCGCGTGTCCCGGCAGAATTGCCGGGAATCTTGCAGCGCGGTCGTCGTGCACCTTCATTCGGAACTGATCGTGCGACGAAGTCAGTTTGGCGATGAAGTGCATCACCTCTTCGACCTGCGCCGCGTAGCGTTCAAAAGCGTTCTTGTCTCCGGTTCGAAACGCCTTTCCAGCTCTGGCAAGCCGGTCGTTGAACAGCGCACCGAGATAAACCCGGCCGTAATCGACTACATCGAAGCGATAGAGAGGGTTCGTCTTCAGCAGGTCGTGCTCCTTAAGCATTGTCTTCAAGATGAAACGAAGCTTTGGCAAATAACCTAGCGTCCGCTTGACCGAGGTCGGAGTCAGCCCCGGGAGGTAGCCGCCGGCCCAGTCGCGGTATAGCGGGCGGTTAGTCATGTCCATGTTGTAGCATGAGTATAGCGTATCCATAGCCGCCTTGGTTACGTGCTGAAGGCGTTCCGCTGCTTTCGGGCCGTAACGTCCAATTGTCCACCGTCTCATGAAGTCGTCCAAGTCGACGGTCATAGGATTCCAGGCTATCTCCGTCAAGAGCTCCTGTTTGATATGCTCGCGATGGCTGGACTCTCCACCGACCGTGAAACCCCACCAATTGTGGGCCTTGGGATCTTTGCAAAGGACCTTTGCGTTGTCCACGGCGACCTTCATGTCGCCCCAAGGATTAGTGTGCTTACTGCACTGAACCACCATCCCGTTGATCCATCGCAATCCCCAGTAGTAGTCGTTGAGCTTGAAATCCGGCAAGCGCTGCGGGATCGCCAGGAAGCAGGTTACGACGATCGCATCGGATTTCTTGATGGCTTCCTTTTGTGCCTAGTAGGTGGCCGCGTACGGAAACGGCTGGCCAGTCAGTATGATTGCCTTCGGGTCCGCCTTCTTGACGGCGTCGATTGTCTTGAATAACAGAGCCTCGGTCAGCTCGTTTAGTTCTTCAGTGGAGCCGCTGCCAAAATGCCCTTCGCCGCCGATACCTATAGTAGTAGTGATCCGAGCCCTGCACTTCCATTTGCGTTGTCACACAGGCAGTAATAAACTCCTGTACCTCCGGAATCCTGGGGTCCAACCATTGGAAAGTGAGACCGCACCATTCATAGGGCACAGTTGGCACCTTTTAACCAGTTAATTCCTGGTACTTGCGCAAGAATTCTGCGGTCTGAACGCCATCGTAGTAGGGCATTGATCCAGGCTCGGTAGCGAGCCATGGCATGTGCCAGGTGACCTCGTGCCAGCAACGGATACCGCACATCCGTGCGTGGTCGAAGAGTCGCCGCATCATCGCCAAGTTCTGCTCCTGCCACGGCGTAAGCTCGATCTTTATGCCGAACTTGGCGGCTGCGAGCGCTTCTATACCGGTGTAACGTGCTAGCCAACCCACTTCGCAGGTATTGATACGTGTTTTGGCGAGCCAGTCGAACCACTGTTTCCATTCCTCTTCGCTGTACCACCGATGACCGCTGTAAGCGGGGAAGTGGGCGACACACTTGTTTCGCCATTCGAACCGTGGTTTGCACACGTCGTTTAACTCGCGAACGGTCACCGATGACTGCCGCGGCACTTGATCGCCGTCTTCGAAGAAACCGAAACCGAGATGCTTCGTCAGAAGGTGATAGGTCGCATAAAGGCATGAGTAGGGCTTGATCCCGACCAAAACGATGTTGTGTCCAATTGTCTTGACCATGTAGCCGTCGAAGCCCAAGGTCTCTTCTGATATATCGAGTCCTTCGGTCGGGGCCGCGCGACCGATGTAGATATTGGTCTTGTTGTCGCTAGGAGTGGTTTCCACCGGAAGCTGCGCCCCGCTCATCTGGCAGATGTACTTAGTTAGCTCCGCCGCCGCGTGCCGTTCCACCAGTGAAGCGCTATCCGAAACAACAATGCATGCTCGGGGTTGTCCATCCACGACCATTGCGATCATTCGTATGTCATTGGCCTCTTGTTTGCAATTATTATGTTTTGGTGTTTTGGTTTACTAATGACATTATCTTAGCGTGATGTGCTGTTTCCCAATCATTAAGTGATGTCATTGCATCCTTTTCTGCCCTGGATTTTGCTTTTCCATATACTTCATCTTCCCTCCCAGCTGGTATAACAGCAATGCCTTCCTCATCTGCAACAATGATATCTCCTGGGGATATATTCACTCCTCCACAACTTATGGGTGCATTGAGTGGCCCAGTAATATTCTTTTGCCCGGGAATTGGGATAACACCACGGGCAAATACCGGAAATTTATTCTGCCGTATTTCCGCTAGGTCCCGAATTACTCCATCTATCACAAATCCGGCGACTCCTCTCTTCTGCGCTACTGCACAAACATTGCCACCAGCCACTGCGAAGTCTGTATCTCCAGCATCAACAACAACGATAGAGCCAGCTGGTGCTGCATAAATTGCGGCATGGAGCATTAAATTATCACCAGGGTGAAGTTGTACCGTAAATGCAGGACCTGCAATTCTTGGTATTTGTGGCCATAGCTCGTTAATGCCAAAATCCATAAATTGGCAACGGTTTAAAGCCTCAGCGTAAGCGGTTGGTGAAAGCTCCCTATATTTTGAGTACTCAATCATACGGAATTCCTTTATTCAATTTTGATATGCTGGGACCACTACCTTTCTTAAATGGAGTTATGCCTAACGGTGCGACCTGTATGTCGTGGCTTTAGCTGACTAGCGAGGCATATTACCTGCTCCTATCCAATTAGAGATGAGTGGCCTTGCATAAGCTGATAGTGTGGCGTATGCCTCGCTAGTTAAATGCAATCTGCCATCGACAAAAAAACGGTCCACGGGGAGCCTGTCACCAAAGAACACATCATTCGTTTCAACATAGAGGTCATCGACCGGAAATCCGATCCGAATGGATGAGCTTAGCCTATCAATGAGTTCCCATTTGCCACTCTTCTGTGGTGCCTTAATGATACTGAAATAGGCGAATGCTGTGACTGGTGACAGACCATGAACAATCTTGCAGCACTGCGATACATTCGCAATAATGTTTTCTTCGAGAACTCCATTGTTGATATCATTACTCCCACAGTAAAATAATACTGCATTCGGTGATTCGGCAGTCAACACATCGGCCAAGTGTTCCGTCCAGTACGAGGTCGTTGTTCCTCCAATGGCACGGTTCTTCACAGTGTAACCGAGCGCGAAGTCCTTCATATTGCTCCATTGTTCAAATATAGAACTACCAACGAGAAGGATTGTTTTCATATATCTTTTTGCCTAACGTAGTATTAATCGACAGTTTCCTGGGCTAGTACATGCTATCAGCATCTCTTAGTGTTTTGACGATTGGAACTCGAAGCACAAAGAGCAGAAGAATAGCCTTGAAAACGACATCCATTCCACCACCATCATTTACCCCCTTGTGGTCTTTTCAGATCTTCAATACCAGATTATTTCAGAATCACCATATTCAGTTAAAGGGAGGAAACTCATCCGGCTT
>DTUY01000080.1 GCA_012963885.1 Candidatus Poribacteria bacterium
GCGTCAGTGACAACAGCAAGCCGATCAGGGCCTTTGCATTTTACCGCTAATTTTAACAGTTCCGGTGGTAAGTGATGGCCATCGGCAATAACTTCCGTAGTCAATTGATCTATGAGTAGCGTGGATTCAATTACGCCACCTTCGCGTTGTGGGCCATTCTTTATAATACCTGACATGGCACAGTAGAGGTGGGTACTATGTTGGAGTCCAAGTTCGCATGCTTTCCGTATTTGACGGTAGCTGGCGTTGGTGTGTCCGCAACTGGCAACAATACCTCGACGACTCAATTCGGAAATCAGCTGATCTCCACCGTCGATTTCCGGAGCAAGGGTCATTAAACGGATGAGGTCTGTTGCTTCCAGTATGGGCAGGTAATCTTCAGGTTGAGGATTGCGGATGGCTGAAGCCAAGTGACACCCTCTTTTGCTATGGTTGAAATATGGTCCTTCGATATGTATGCCGAGTAGTTTGGCTCCTGCCATGGGACGACGGGCTTGATCTAATGCCTGAATAGCATTCATAATATTCTGATGGGATTCAGAGGCAGTAGTAGCCAAAAGTCCGGTTGTACCCCCTTGAGTGTGATAGCGGATAATTTTCTGAATGTCTTCAACCGTGGCATCCATGAAATCTGATCCATTACCGCCGTGTAGGTGTAAATCGATAAAACCGGGCGATATGTATAATCCGTCCGCTGAAATGGATTGACAGTCATCAATTGTTATTTTTCCGGGGATGATACCAACGATTTTATCGTTTTCAATAACAATGGAATGATCTCTCAAAATTTTTTTAGGCGTAATTACATCGCCACCTTTGATTAAGAGCCTCGAACCCATTTTTTCACCTGACGATTCAAAATTCGCCTAAACAATTAAGGCGTTTTTATGTGTCTCGATCCTAAGTTGAAATCCCTAAATTGTGCTGTTAAAAAGTTACTAGCATCATATAACAGGTGTGTTTTGATCTCAAGCAATTCTAGTTGCTTTCAGGTTGGATCATAGCTATTTATCAACAAATTCTGGCCGATAAAGCAAGCACTAGGGACTGGCAGCAAACAAATATAGTTGAAGAGCTTAATTGAATTGGGTCTGTTGGAAAAGGCGTTGGTGGGCAGATTCAAGAAGTATCGTTACCAACTTAGCTGCTACGATGTGAATTCAGAATAGGTTAGGGAGGTGGCGTTCAGGAAAGTTGAAGGTATTCAAGATGAGAAAATGCAACTTCATCATTGTTGCGTTTTGAGGTATGACCAAGTTGTCGCGAGTTTGCCAGAGGATGAAACATCAAGTGCACCCTCAAGTCCCGTTTTCATAATGGTTTTAATATCGTCCTGGCTCAAGATGGCATTGAAAATTGCGACGTCATCAATGGCTCCATCGAGAAATCGCTGCTTTCCTTGCATGCTACCGAAAATTAAAGTGCCAACACCTTTAGTAATGTCTAGCTTTGAATCAAAGGTATGGGTTTGTTTGCCATCTTGATAGTGGCGTGCGGTGCTTCCATCGTATGTAAAGCCCAAATGGAACCATTTTTTATACTTCCAACCGGTTGGGACTCCGTTGCCTGCATTATCTTTATACCCAACACCATCCCCGATTGCGATATAGGTGCTACCCTCTCCGCCAACCTCAAGACGAAAACCACCATGCCATGTGAATTCTACGACGCCATTTTCGATGATGTGTATCCATTGTGAAGAGGTATTTATTGATACCCACAAAACGACTGTTACCTGGTTTTTAGGTAATGGCACTTTACCGACATTCACATGGGCATCACCCCCAAATTCCAAGGCTGTTTTGAACCGCCCATTTGCCCATTTTGCGCCTTTTAATTCCCCATGATGATCGTTACCGGATGAATCTTTGGCTTTATTGCCGCTGTTTTCGTCAAATAACCAGACTCCAATAAGCGTGTCTGGGTCTATTTTAGCCTCAATTATGCCTATTAACAGTAGGTTGACCACCACTAAACTGACACATATCTTACTAAACTTCACTATAGAAAATTTCATCGCTGTTACCCCTTACTTTTTTTACCAAAGTAAATTAAATCAAGCCGAATCACCATACTCCTAAAACTTAAGAATATATCTAGAGGCTCGATATTAGTAATTATCTCTAATAATGCCGCCTAGTATTGAATTTTAATCTTGCTCCAAGTTCCCACTAATTTCGACGTAGGTTCAACAGCCAGCGGAAAGATTTCTTTACCGTCTTGAGTGATCGTAAAATTATCATATACGGCGGTTGCGACTAGATTCAAACCACAAACGGCTAAGCCAACCAATACCGGTTTATCCATCTTAACAGTTGTGGATTTCAGATCCAGCCATTTTTTCCCGTTTTCGGAGATAAAACCTGGGAACTCATTACCGGAACGAGTCAATTTCAGCCAACATTCTTTATCCTTCCAAGGTCCGGGAGCGGCATCAAAAAATTCACCACAATCGCCGCCCTTTATAGCACGCCAACTAATTTGACAGCCCCCACCCCCGCCACCGGTGACGATGGTCTGCGCATTGGCTGCACCGGGTTCAATGCTTTGCCGGGCATGAACTCCACCTTTTGCCCATTCATTGGGTAGGTCAATGGAAACCTGATGAACTACGGCTTCAAAATCACCGCTGACTTTTGTATAAGCGAATCTAAAGCCATCAGCCTTGTTCCAAATGTCACTACCACTTCCTTTGATAGTATATGTCTGATCTTTTATTACAGTTGATCCTTTATTTTTCTTTGCATCTCCTATATCTTCACTCAGTAATTCTCCGGCATGTGCAATATGCACCGCAAAGATTATGAAGATAAAAAAGCTTAATTTCACGAAGAGCTTCATTCTCATTTGATTTCACCTCGTCTTTATATGGATGCTAGCTTAGATTTAGATTATGAAGATAATCTAAAAATTAAATATAATATCAATAGAGTATACTTAATATTATCTGTGCACGATAATAACATGAGTTTTTTTAAATTGATACAATTTTACTTCTAATAAGTAATGCGTGCGTGGATTGAGTTGCTTAAAAATTTCCTTTCATAAGCAATTAGTTAAATCATTTTAAGATCTAAAACTCGAAATATGCAAAGCCATGAATCCCAAAGATTTCACCTAAAACTGTTACCCAGAATCCATTTCCCACAGTCTCTCCCATGATCAACCCTAAGAAAAACGGCACTAAATTCCGATATGATTTGATTCCGCCAGATTTTAGCGCAATGACTTTGGCGAACCAGCCAAAAAGAAAAGGCGCCCACAGATATTGCATGGTGAAAGTATTCGCCACTACATAACCCACAGGATGAAATGGCCACCACAAAAACTGAAGTCTCATAAACGCTAAAAACGCATAAAATAGAGCGCCAAACCCAATATAAAACAGAGCTGCTGGAGAAGATGGCTGTGAGGTATTAAGCCACCTTGATAGCTCTTCATACGGCGACCTTCCACTGCTCACCCGCCACTGTTCGCAGGAATTTGCTCCATATTTATAGTAGACTGAAAGTGAGGAACATGAGGAAATCACGATGTAAAGAATTATCCCCGCAAGTATTGCAACAGACAGATGACGTCCATTTACCCGGTATGAATCTGAGGTCTTTAATGCCTCAAGTTGAAAAGGCATGATGTAGCCATTTTGGTTGAACGTCAGGAATTTTAGAGACGACAAGATGGCGAGATTCTGAGTGCCTAATTTTGCCGTACCTGTGAAAAGTGCCATCACATTGTTTGGCGTTTTGGGAAGAAAAAGCCACGCTATTCCCGATTCAGCTCGGATTCTAGAAAGAACAGTCTGAAAGACAAAGAAGATGCCAAAAAAAACAAGTCCCCATACCAAAGACAGACCAGCGAGGTACCCCCAAAGGAGCAAAAAAAACGTTCCTAAAAGAAAACCAAAAACCGCGGTAGAATACGACATGGCCTCGGGGGTGCTCTTAGAAACGGGAGTTCTATTCTGACTTATTGCATCATTAATCACTTCCCATAAATGTCGCCTCATCATCCATAAGCTCAAAAGGAATAGGGCGAAGAATGCCCCTACAGCCTGGTCGTTTACATCTGGAAATCGGGCTAAAATGCTTCCTGCTTGACTGCCACGCCAACCCATAGTAGCGCCTAGGATATTTAGCGCTTTTCTGAACAGATAGAAAAACCAAAGGCCAAAAGAGACATCCGCCGGAACCATATACGCTACCCCGATAATGGAATACATTACGTTTAGGTGGAAATATCCGATCGCGTTCCACGGTTTTTCTGTTAAATACGTGTCTAATCTGATGTGCATAATCTTAAAGGAAGGAAAGGAAGGAAAGAAGTGATGCAGACCAACGGAGAGTTGTATTAATATCGGGAGGGAAAAACCAATCCATGTCATCTTGTTTCTGAAGAAGGCATTCAGGCCGAAACCGGTTTGCGGTGTTTCAACCATAGCCAATGGCGTTTCCAAAATCCTGAAGGTTAGTCTTTCGCGTTCAACCCACTGTTTGCGTATTATTGCACAGAAGCAGAATAGGACAAAACAAAGGACGAACGCGAAAATCCACCATATCATCAATGGCTTTATCCATGCGTGCCAAGGAACACCATCCCAACCTCCTGTATAAAACCCATTGATTATCCTCAGATTTCTTGGACCGAACCAATTGGGAATATAATGCCAGAAATCTTCTCGCCACATATTTTCATTTGTGGCGAAGTGAATTGGACCGACCATATTGGGAATCAAAAACTGTACAAGACCGAAGGAGCTTAACGGGACTCCTACCATAGTCATTGCATAGATCAGCAAGAGTTCATTTGGATTTAAGGCAAGCGGGTGAGAGAACTTGAACAGGAGTGTGTTAAGCGTTACAACGAGAAAGAAGAAGAACATAACAGATACAGGCGGAGCGGGTAGTGCGTAATCGATTTCCCATTCGTACTGCTCAACTATCGGACAAAGGTAACTTATCAGGCTGATAATTGCAGTACCTATCAAAATTGCCCGCCAGCTTAAAACCGTGCTGCCAGAATTCCTAGTAACAGCACAATTTATTTTCCTGTTCTTGTATATCTCTTCGCCACGTTTTCCCAAGAGCGGTCCTGAAAATCTTAGACATAAAAAATTCTGAGGAAAGTCTTATCTAAATGCTACATCTGATCTTACCGATTGGATCAAGACATAATTTTCGGCTAGTTAAATGATGGTGGTCATCGGTGTGGCCACGTATTCCCACAATAGTGGTTTTAGATAGGAGATCGAGGTGGTAACCATCTCCTGTATGGTGTCGAAGGTCATCTCCGGTCGCTTGTGGGTGCCAACGATTTCCAGGATCGCCGCCGAGACATTCGGCATTTGCTTGATAATACTAGTCAGTCCAACTAGGTCCAGTCCTCCGTTGCCTGGAATCTGTGTCTCTACTGGTCCCACTTTCGGCTCCCGGCTGACTTGATGATCTCGTATCCGGACAGTGAAAATATGAGGCTGTAATTCTGCCAAGGCTTGGACAGGATCAGCATGGGGATGTGAGCGGTATATGTGCGTCGCATCGAAGTTAAGCCCCACCCAATTGGCGTCGACTTTGGTCATCAACTGCTCAGCCGTCGCCACATCGTGAACGGCCCGACCCACCCGTGGCTTGACCGACAGGCGAATCTGGCTTCCGGTCAGTATGGTGCTGGCTTGGTTGATTTTATCGACAAACAGCAGAAAACTCTCCTCACTATTGGAAACCCCACCAGAGCTGATGACCACTGTATCTGTCCCCAATTGGTGAGATGCCTCGATCAGCCGTTCCAGTTCCGCTGGCTGTGCAATCTGCTGATTGGAAACAGCAATCGATTCAATCAGCAGGTTGTGGTTGGTTATGGTCTGTTTGACTTTTTGGTAATAGTCATTCACGTCATCATGCCGATTCAGGTCCAGGTGGGTAATCTGTCCGGTTACAGATGAACGGGCACAGAGTTCAATAGCACTGCCCCCAGCTTGTTGAATACCAGCTAGCGCCTGTTTCAAACTAAAGTTGCGGTACAGCATGGTGCTGCATCCGATTTCCTTCATCGTGTTCCTCCATTGTATTTCCTTCAGTGAGTGAGCTTAGATCATTATTCTCTCAGCATAGACCTACGGTGGAGAGGCAAAGCGAATGTATACAGCAAGTCTGCGATCAAGGTCTGTATATTGTTCGGTCTTTTCCTGAATCTGTTTTAGTGTGTTGCCTTTGCCTGAAAAATTGGGCGAGCAGCCGAGGACTAGCTGATTATCACCGGGTTGCATGTAGATCGGCTTGAGCAGAACGTTATGGGTGTGTTGATCACCATCAGTGGCCAATTGTTGATTACTTCTTATTCAATATGTGCGGTTCGTGTTTGATCCTGTTAGGTAAATGATCCAGGGAACATCGTATTTTGATATAGTTGCTGCGCGGCTTGTAAGAACCCGCGTGTACTGTCGAATGCACTTTCAGCATCGTGATTAAACAGAATTATGCCTCGATCTGATGACGATATTCTATTTCTCCTTAATTGTACGTGCAAATAACGCCAAAACAAATTGCAGAATTTGCAGATCTAGATATAATATAATAAGTAACCATATCATATTATCCACAGGAGAATTAGACAATGTACTACATTGGGGCAGAAGAGCAACAGGCTGTTTTGAAAGTGCTGGAAAAAGGCGATCTCTGTCGATATGGACTTGAAGATTCGGCAGTCTCAAACTTTGAACGTGGTGTTGAAGACAAGTTTAACACAAAAAATGCCCTCGCGGCAAATGGTGGAACCTCGTCCCTGATCATTGGGCTTTATGCTGCAGGTATCGGTTTGGGGGATGAGGTGATTGTGCCCGCTTATACCTGGGTGGCTACGCCAGCCTCGGTGGTAATTGCCAACGCGGTGCCTGTCATTGCTGAAATCGATAACTCGTTGACTATCGACCCGGAGGATATCGAAGCCAAGATCACGCCTAGAACCCGAGCTATCATGCCGGTTCACATGATTGGGGTACCGTCCAACATGTCGGCCATCAAAGCCATTGCCGACAAACACGACCTGCTGGTGATCGAAGACTGCGCCCAGGCTATCGGAGCGGGTTATAAAGGTAAACGGCTCGGTACCCATGGTCACATCGGTTGCTTCAGTTTGCAGCAAAGCAAGATCATTACCACTGGTGAAGGTGGACTCGTGATTACAGACGACCAGCGATATGCTGATCGTGCCAGAATGATACATGATGGTGGTAACCTGTGGGGTATTTCCTCGCATAGTGATGCTTTCTTCCCTGGCATGAACTTTCGTATGGATGAGATGCGAGGAGCAGTGGCTTCAGTACAATTAACGCGGTTGGATGGCTTTATCGAAAACATGCGGATTCGCAAACAGAAACTGCGTCAAGCCATCGCTGACATAGACGGAATCGAACTGCGCAAACTGCACGATGAAGAGGGTGATGCTGCTACTACGATGGTCTTTTTATTGCCCACACCCGATTTGGCCAGCAAGTTTGGTGAGAGGATGGGTGAATATGGCGTTGGTGCTGGACCAATGTACACGCATGGTAATGGTGACAAGCATGTCTATCCAGGCTGGGAATATATCTTGCGGAAGAAGACCTACCACCCCAATGGGTTGCCCTACAGTCATCCATCCTACGGTGAGATCGAGTATTCAGATCGGATGTGTCCTAGGACATTAGATTACCTGGGTCGTGCCATCTGTATTGGTGTTCACCCGGAGATGACTGACGAGGGAATCGAAAAAGTGTCAACAGCCATTCATTCTGCTGCCAGCGATATTTTCTAGACTTACCTTCTACTTAAAGTAGGAGGTCCTGAATGTCCATGCAAACAGAAGATAAACAGCGAATGCAAGCTAAATTGACTGGAAAGCGAACCAAATCCTCCCAGTGGTTTGCATCGCTGTTTGATTCTGTGATGATCTTGTTCGATTAGATTGTTGGAATATTGATTTCTCGATGTTGTACCTCCGAACCTAAAGTCTCAAGGATGGTTCTGGGGAAGTTTGTTATATCTAGTGCATTCTGAAAGAACTCTTTAGGCGGTAGTAATTTTCATTGTCTTAATTTATGATTTCAGCTTGGACATGGCGATCATTGGCTGTGGGATGGTCGTAATCTCCTCCATCATGCAACCTTATTGTCACTATTAGAATCTCCCTCTAATCTGAATATTTTTGTGGGTGTGTTTGCATGATTTTAAAAAAATTGTGCTGTGAAGGGATTTCTAGGAACTGCTGTTTCAACTCACACTACTGTTATGACACCTGATCTCTTTGTGTTGTGCAATAAAGACAGTAGACAAGAATGACGATTGCATACTGGTCGACTTAGAATAGAGATACATGATAACTTGAATCCTACGGCAATATACCAACAGGAACAAAACTTCGAGTTGGTCTAAATCGATGTTTTGAGTTGTCCATTCTCCAGCTTCTGACGACATTGGTGCAGGTGATTTTTAACTTCGGTGTCCAATGTTGACTGGCTCCTGAGACTTGAACTTCGATCTGATGATTCAATAATAAAAGCGCATTATTCTGCTCACCTCTGACGAACGCAAGATGTCGATAAGGCAAGCCAATTTCCAGTTCTTTAAACAGAACGGTTATTTGCCACTGGGAAAAATTCTAACCGAAACCGAGCTCAATCAGTGGATTAAAGCCTTCGATCGAGACCACACCCAATTCACAACCCATTGGGGCAATGTTGGTCCTTATCAGACAGCCAACGGTGATATTCTGTTGACTTCACCAGACTTCGATCAAGTAATTCGCCATCCCAAAGTAATAAGCCTTATACAAGACTTAATGGGTGGACCAGTCTGTTTCTCGGAGATTAGTCTGCGACACATGGGAGGTTATAATGGACCACTGCACCGAAATTGGCACCGAGATCGTGGTCACTGGTTGTCGCATCCACTGCGCATGGACTATATTCAGCTGATGATATATCTGACTGACGTGGACCAAACCACTCATTGTTTTTCTATTTCACCAGAGTCAACGGAGGAGCCAGTTTTAGAACCAGCCAGTCAATTGCAGAAGGGAGGCCTGATTGATTTCTATGGTCCGGCTGGTACAGGCGTTCTTTTTAATGTGGCTGTATTGCATACTGCCACCGTTCGATCCACAAATACTGAACGCAAATCGGTCCAGATTTATTATGGTCACATCGATAGACCCCATTTGAGTGAGGTCACCTATATACCTCATGTTTTTTGGCGGGATCATCCAGAACCAGAAGTCCGTGCCTTTTACAGTATCTTGAACCGAAAAACAGAAATCTACTGGCGGAAATTTAGTGACCAACCACACTTATCGTTAGGTCAGAAGTTGGAAGAACTCCTCCAGATTAACCGTCAAATAAAGGGCGAATGAGGATCGGTTTATTGGCTTTAGGTTTTCTTTCCGTCACATCGTTATTAGATTAGATTCTGCCTCAATGATGAATACGTGACTTCTTGGGGCTAAAGGTATACTATCAGCTAATATTTTCCTTTCGCCTCCAGTTTCTTTAGGATTTCTCGGTATCTACTAATTGATTATAAAGTAGTTCAAGATCTTTAGTAGATCGTGGAACTGGTGGTGAAGTCTTTCCAGTCATTACCAAGTAAAGCATATTTACTCTCTTTCTTAAGGTGTTAATTTTTTAAGGATTTTGGTGTAAGGTATTAAATTTAACTTAAGTTATCCAATGTCGGTTTTGCGGTTGTGCAATATAGGGTTTGGATATATTAAAAATATGCATATTTACGGCATCATCCTGTCGATACTAGTTGAACTACTATGTTCTCGCAGGAATGTGCTGAATGAAGATTTCACAATAAAAATCACAACCCCAAAGCACCGGTTGAGTAGGGATTATAGCCACGTATCGAAATCGGTGCTGACGGAAAAACGAAATGAGAGAAATGAGAGAATTAAAGATGACAGGAAAGATCGAACTTCCCAGAAACTTGTCTTTGTGGTTGATTGGGGGAGCAATAGCTGTGTGGGGGATGATGATGCCGGTATATCTTTGTGCTGAAGAGTCCAAGTTGCCTCAGGGCGGTTGGAACTTCAAGTTCCAGGATTGTCTGATCTGTGCTTGGTGGGCACCGGGCTTCAGCGATGTAGAGTTTCAAGTCTATGCCGAGGCCGGTTTCAATGTGATCCATATCGGCCGGTATTATGAGCTGGATGACCAGGGCGAGCCGAAACAGGAACCCCATGTCTTGGACTTGGCTCGGGAACACGGCTTGAAGGTGTTGTGGGACACCTACACTTGGAACAAGTCGCCCTGAGGAAACGCCATCGACTCCTTAATCTTTCCCGATGTGTCGCCCGGCATCGCAGCGCATCATTACGCTACGCCTGCCGAATTTAGGTGGCTGGTCGAATGTATCGGTTCGCACCCATCCGTGATTGGCTTTCTGTTGGCCGACGATGTGGGGACTCTCCCGGCAGATGTCATTGAGAATACGAAATATCTCCGCGAAAAAGTCCCTCACCTGATCCCCTGGGTCTGTCAGAACTGGTCTGACCCACAGAGTTTGGCTCAGGTCGGCAATCCGATCCACTGCGTTTAGACCTATCCGACTTTGTATGAACGAGGCTCTTCCGCAACCGGGCAGATGCTTTCCTATTGCCACCATATGGCAGCTTGGCGAGAGGCAAAGCGCCGGTATAGATTGCTGATGTGGCCAATCTTTGACATAAGTGGGGATTGTAGTTACTCGTTGGCCCGTTTCCAAGCCTATGCAGCTATTGCCTACGGGGCGGATGGGATCTGGTACTTCACCTATAATGGTGGGGGGATTATGCGCCTGCCGAAGGAGAGTGAAGGCGAACCATCGCCAGTACAGACAGTGGAGCAGGTGCATCAACGACTAAAGCCGAATTATGGCCCGGTCGCCGAGACTAACTGGCGTCTCCGGGTTTGGGGACAGAGGCTCGCGGGAAACGATTCGGCTGGGGTGTTTTCCACCGGCTGGAATAACCGGAGCTGGCCCTTTCCCGAGGATCTGGATCTCTCCGGTTTTGATCAGGTAGTCC
>DTUY01000081.1 GCA_012963885.1 Candidatus Poribacteria bacterium
ATTATTGATGTCGTTCGTCAGGGAGGGTTTACCGATAAGATAGATCTTTTTCCCATTGGATTCCCCGAAGGATTAACCGGAACCCTTCCAAGCATCCCTCCCCGAGAAACTAGATCTAAGATCACATTAACTGCAACCAAGAAGATGAAACTGGGCACTTATGATATCAAGCTGTTAGGTAAAGCACCTGTCAATAATCAGCAGTTTGAACAAGAAACACCAACAATTGCCATAAAGGTTATTGATTAACAAAATTAATCATACAAAAAAACTGCCAAAAGCTGCGGTGGGCAGGAAGAAAACTCATAAATGCGGTTTGGGTGTATACGGAAACAAACGGCATTCTTGCCGGTAATCTCCCAATTGAAATACTTGGTCAAGTAGAGAATGGGAAGGTTCGTCGCGCTGCCTTAGATTTTGACGGAACAATTTCTTTTATTCATGCGTGATGGCTTGCAGAACGTGATTTTATCCGATGTCGCAACAAGAAATAACATTCATGACATGAATGTTAACAAACGTGAACATCTAATTGTGCAGGTGCTGACATCATTATCCCTGACCTCTGCGAGGAGGATCAACTCCTATCGTATTTGCTAGGTCTATAGATCAATGTCGTGTTGTACCAATTGTATTAAGTAAGGTTGAGCCGATATCTGCCGGACTCTCGGCAACAGCGATGCTGGCAGATTCCAACGCTTTAATCTTTTCTGCAGCTGTACCTTTCCCACCTGATATGATTGCCCCTGCATGCCCCATTCGTTTCCCTTTAGGTGCTGTTTGCCCGGCAATAAAGCCGACTACTGGTTTGCTCATGTGTTCTTTGACGTATGTGGCCGCTTTCTCTTCGGCTGTCCCACCAATTTCGCCTATAATGATTACTGCTTCAGTTTGACCGTCCGCTTCGAAGAGCTCCAAGACGTCGACGAAACTGGTGCCATTGACAGGGTCACCTCCTATTCCAACGCACGTCGATTGACCAAGACCCAGCTGTGTAACTTGATGAACTGCTTCGTAAGTCAGTGTTCCACTTCTGGAGACAATGCCAATATGACCAGGATTGTGGATGTAGCCGGGCATAATACCGATCTTACATTCTCCGGGGGTGATAATTCCCGGACAATTAGGGCCAATTAAGCGTGACGATTTACCTTCCATGTAACGTTTTACGTTCACCATATCTAGAACAGGAACACCTTCGGTAATACAAACGATTAACTCTATTTCCATGTCAACAGCTTCCATAATCGCGTCGGCTGCAAATGCCGCTGGTACGTATATCATCGTCACATTCGCTCCTGCCTCAGAAACAGCTTGATGGACAGTATCAAAGACAGGAATCCCCTCGACGTTTTCCCCTCCTTTTCCCGGTGTAACACCGCCGACAATGTTGGTGCCATACTTGGCACACTGCAACGTATGAAAACTTCCAGCTCGGCCTGTAATCCCCTGTACAATCAACTTAGTATTTTTATCAACAAGAATGCTCATTTATATCCTTTTTTACTGCTTATCTGTAAGCGCCGCGATTCCTGGCAAGATCCTACCTTCAATCAACTCGAGTGATGCTCCTCCTCCAGTTGAAATATGGGTAATTTGGGTTGAAACGCCTGCTTTATGAACTGCGGCGACGCAATCACCTCCGCCAATAATACTTGTGGCATTTGACTCAGCTATCCGTTTGGCGAGTTCTATAGTGCCTGTGGCAAATTGATCGAATTCATATACGCCAACGGGACCGTTCCAAAACACCGTTTGGGCGGAACTAACGATCTTTCCAAAGTGCTCAACTGTTTCTGGACCAATATCAAAGCCTTCCCAATCCCTAGGGATCTGACTACTTTTAACAATTTGTGATTCCGTATCAGGCGCAAATTCCTTACCTACAACGTTATCGACCGGCAAGTGAATCGTAAGCCCCTGATTCTCGGCTTTTTTAAGTAGATCTTGCGCCAAGTCAAGCATGTCTAGTTCGACGATTGATTTCCCGATCTCCATACCTTTAGACTTAAAGAAAGTGTAAGCCATACCACCGCCGATAATCAATTCATCAACTTGGTTGATTAGATTTTCAATAACGGTGATCTTATCAGACACTTTTGCACCACCGATGATAGCGATAAAAGGTCTATCTGGATCATTTACAATTCTGCTAAGATAGCGAATTTCCTGTTCCATGAGTGATCCGGCGGCATTCTGGTCAAAGTAGTGTGTGACTCCTTCCGTTGATGCGTGCGCGCGGTGAGCAGTTCCAAATGCGTCACTAACATAAATATCTGCTAGGGAGGCAAGTTCTTCGGCGAAGGCGGGATCGTTCTTGGTCTCTTCCTCGTAGAAACGCACATTTTCCAGCAGCAAAACATCCCCAGCTGAAAGCTCTGAGACAACCGCTTGAACTTCTACCCCAATGCAATCGACCGTATGTTTAACCCGCTGTCCGAGAAGCCTGCTCAATTGCTCCGCTAACGGAAAGGTTGAAAACTTGTTGTCAAAACCTTTCGGTCGACCAAGATGAGTTACTAAAATAACTTTTGCGCCACCAGCAATCAGCTGGAGAATGGTAGGCAATGCAGATTGAATTCTGGTATCATCAACGATTCGATTGCTATCCATCGGTACGTTGAAGTCGACGCGAACAAGAACATTCTTTCCGTTTACATCAACATCGGATAGTCCAATCTTTTCGCTCATCCTGTGAAGGTCTTCAGTTATTTTCAGTAGCAGAAACGACCTTTTCAGCCGCCTCAGCGAGACCATTAGCCGTGATCAAATCTAGGCCGGAATCGGACAGAAGTTTACGGCCAAGTTCAACATTTGTACCTTCAAGTCTGACAACCAATGGAACATGCAGATCGACTTGGTTAACTGCTTCTATGATACCGTTTGCTATAACATCACATTGCATAATGCCACCGAAGATGTTAACAAGTACTGCTTCAACTTTCTCATCGCTAAGAATTAAGCGAAAGGCGTTGGCCACGGCTTCTGTCGTGGCAGATCCCCCAACATCAAGGAAATTTGCCGGTTCGGCTCCGTACAATTTAATCATGTCCATAGTCGACATGGCCAGACCAGCACCGTTGACCATACAACCGATAGTTCCATCCAGACTGATATAACTTAATCCATGCTGTTTTGCTTCAAGTTCTCTTGAGTCTTCTTCATGTTGATCGCGCATTGCTTCGATATCTTTGTGTCGAGGCAACGCATTATCATCAAAGTTCATTTTAGCGTCAAGCGCAACAATATCGTGCTCATCACCATTTTTTACAATTGCCAGCGGATTAATCTCAGCCAGAGAACAGTCCGACTTAACAAAGGCGTCATACAATCCCATAATTAGCCGTGTTGCGGCACCAACAAGATCTATCGGCACGTTTAGTCCGAATATGATCTTACGTGCTTGAAATGCCTGTAGTCCAACTGCCGGATCAACTGATTCCTTTATGATCTTCTCTGGTGTTTCTGACGCAACTGTTTCAATGTCAACACCACCTTCTTCACTTGCCATGATTGTGACACAAGATGATTCGCGATCAATAACCATACCCAGATAGAGTTCGTTTTCAATCTCACTTGCTTCGGCCACGAGAACCTTCCGCACAAGCTTACCTCCGGTACCCGTTTGTGGGGTGACGAGTTGCATTCCGAGAATTGATCCTGCCTGAGTCCTGACTTCCTTTGGATTCTTCGCCAACTTAACTCCGCCACCTTTACCACGACCACCGGCATGAATTTGTGCCTTGATGACGAACAGATCCGATCCAAGTTCTTGAGCGATCAATTCAGCTTCCTCAGGAGTTTCGGCAACACCTCCTCGAGGCACGTTAACACCATGCGATTCCAAGATCCCTTTTGCCTGAAATTCATGTACGTTCATTATGATATCCCTGCCAGTTTTTAAGGGTCGAGTTTAACATGACCAATTGAATCTTTCAACATAAAAGCGGGGAATCTTAACTGAACCCAATTCCCCGCTTTTATGTGTAACAGTAGAACAGCATTTAAAGATTGATCTAATTGTTGATCAAAGTGCCAACTAAATCTCCGTATTTGACAATGAACCCAGCAAAAACAATTGATACCATGGACATCAATTTGATCAAAATATTAAGTGATGGTCCGGATGTGTCCTTGAATGGATCACCGACCGTGTCCCCAACGACAGTAGCTTTATGTGCTTCAGATCCCTTACCGCCGAATTCACCGGTTTCAATCAGTTTTTTTGCGTTGTCCCATGCTCCGCCAGCATTTGCCATCATAATTGCCAACACAAATCCAGATGCCAACCCTCCAGCTAACAAACCAAGCACACCTGCAACACCAAAGATGAGTCCGGTGATCACCGGAACAACAATGGCGATGATTGAAGGCAGAATCATTTCTCGTTGAGCATCGCGTGTTGAGATGGCAACACATCGGGCATAATCCGGTTTTTCTTCATACGTCATAATACCCGGTCGTTCTTTGAATTGTCGACGAACTTCTGTTACCATAGAACCCGCAGCACGACCAACCGCCTTCATCGTCAGTGCACAGAAAAAGAACGCCATTACCGCACCGAGGAACAATCCAATTAAAACTTTCGGATTCATCAATGTTGCATCGTAGTATGACATAAACTGTGGAATAGTGACTTTCGCGGTTTCGACCGCTCCAACACCTGGGATCTCTAAAGTAGTCTTTTTAGCTAAGTGAATTAAACTATACCTGATTTCTTCGAGGTAAGCGGCAAGAAGGGCCAATGCCGTCAGTGCGGCTGAACCGATGGCGAATCCTTTACCTGTAGCAGCTGTCGTATTACCCAGTGAATCAAGCTGATCCGTACGGTTCCGAACTTCGGGATCAAGCCTCGCCATTTCAGCGTTACCACCCGCATTATCAGCTATTGGGCCATAAGCATCCGTAGCTAGTGTGATACCGAGCGTCGCCAGCATCCCAACAGCAGCGATTCCAACACCGTAAAGTCCCATCAACGTACTTCCATCTGGTCCACTGGCGGGAAGATAGAAACTCACTCCAATTGCGATGACGATAGTGATTACCGGAATGGCGGTTGATTCCATCCCTACGCCAATTCCCTCAATAATCACGGTTGCCGGACCTGTTTCTGCTTGGCTGGCAATCCCTTTCGTTGGTTTATAATCGTGAGAAGTATAATATTCTGTGGATTTTCCGATAATCAACCCAGCAGCTAAGCCCGCAATAATCGCTCCCCAAATATGCCAAGCATTTGGCAATTCAAGATAGCGTAGTGCCAAAAGCGATAATACAGCGATTCCAATTGAGCTGATGTTAATACCAAAGTTTAGGGAACTCATCAATTGTTTCATGGAGGCACCTTCTTTGGTACGGACGAAGAAGATTCCAATAATGGACAAGAACACACCGATGCCGGCAATAATCATCGGGGCTGAAAGGTATTTAAGTTGAAGCTCAAGGTCGGTTGGAGCCACTGCCGCCACCGTTGCAACACCAAGAGCTGCAGTAGCCAAGATCGATCCAGCGTAGGATTCATAAAGGTCCGCGCCCATTCCAGCAACATCACCAACATTGTCACCTACGTTGTCGGCAATAGTTGCTGGATTTCGAGGGTCATCTTCTGGGATTCCAGCTTCGACTTTTCCAACCAAGTCTGCTCCAACGTCAGCAGCTTTAGTATAGATACCACCACCCACACGAGCAAACAGTGCTTGAGTTGATGCACCCATACCAAAACTCAACATGATGACGGTAATTTGTGGAAGTGGATTTGCCCCGCCCCAAAAGGTCTCTGGAAAGAGATGGTATAGCACTAGAAACCAAACTGTGATATCCAGTAGGGCAAAACCAACGACAACCAGTCCCATCACGGCCCCAGCACGAAATGAAATCCGCAAACCCTGATTGAGACTACTTTGGGCTGCACATGCTGTTCGTGCAGAGGCGTTAGTAGCGGTTTTCATTCCTAAAAAGCCACACAGACCAGAGAAGAAACCACCTGTTAAAAAGGCGAACGGTATAATCTCATTTTGAGCCTTCAGCACAAAAGCCATAAACAAAAAGATTAAACACAATATAGCGAAGATAATCCCAACAATTTTGTATTGTTGCTTGAGATAAGCCATCGCTCCATCTCGAACCGCTTGCGCAATCTCAACCATGGCTGGAGTGCCTTCGCTTTGTTTGATAACTTCCCGGTAGAAGATGAAAGCAAAAATGAGAGAGACGACCGATCCGATTGGTGCTATCCACCACGCTAGTGGTAAGGCAGGTAAATCCATGTAAAGTTCCCCTTATATTTGTATTCTTAAAGACTATTGTGATTGTTGTAATAGTTTCAATGCTTCACCAGCAAGATAGATTGATCCGGTTACACAAATAAGATCTGATTTACGTGCGGTCGATTGGGCAACCTGAAGTGCTTCGTGAGCGGAAGGGATGGCGCAAATCGACTTGATCGAAAAATCCGACCATGCTTGCACAATCTCCTCTGCCTGATACACACGCGGGTTATTAAATGCTTGTGTTGCGATGATTTCATCAGCAGCTGAAATCATAATTTCACCAATTGCTTTCAGGTTTTTGTCCCTCATCAGTCCAATGACCACAATCAACCTATTGTAACAGAATAGTTCTTGAATTGTTTTCCAAAGTGCCTCAAATGAAGCAGGTGAGTGGGCACTATCAATGAGAATCTTTGTTTTTCTTTCAACCACCTGCAACCGGCCAGTCAGCTTGACTTTTTTCAATCCTTCAGAAATTAGAGCATGTACCAAATCTACCACCACCATTTTCATCAGGATCTGTTCAACACAACAGATCGCCACTGCGGCGTTAATCAATTGATGCTCGCCGATCAGCGGAATGAACAGATTTTTGTATAGTTGGTTTTCCGATTGAAAATCAAAAAACTGTCCGCTTAAACTCTGACTATTCCGTTTAATATGCTTCAAACTTACCCAGCACGCCGCCGCTCCACGATTAGCTGATGTTTTCTCAAACACGGATTGAACCTGCATCGGTTGCGGGGCGATCACTACAGAGCGATTAGTCTTGATAACTCCAGCTTTTTCACCGGCAATCTCTTTTAGTGTTTCCCCTAATATTCTGGTATGCTCAAGGCTAATCTGGGTTATGACACTAATAATCGGATCAACAATATTTGTCGCATCAAGTCGACCGCCAAGCCCAACTTCGACAACGGCAAAATCGACCTGCTGATCGGCAAAGTAGAAGAACGCGAGTGCTGTATAAATCTCGAAAAACGAAATTTCACCGAATGAATTCGTTGAAACCGATTCAATCGCCGGTTTGATCAGAGTCAGACAACGCGAAAAATCAGCTTCTGAAATCATTTTAGCATCGATTTGACATCGCTCACGCGGAGAAATGAAGTGAGGAGAAGTAAACAGCCCCGTCTGGTAACCAGCGTGCGTAAGGATCGAAGCAATTATTGTGGCCGTGGTGCCTTTTCCCTTGCTACCAGCGATATGAATAATTTTGAAATGTTGGTGAGGATTGCCAAGTTTGTCAAGAAGTTGCGTAATTCGATCAAGATTATAACGCCGCGCGTCTCTAGAAAAATCTGGGCTTTTTTCAGTGTTTAGGAAAGTTTGAATATAAGACGCCGCGGCTTCGTAGCTCAACATCACGCTCAGTAAAAATTAGAGATTAAGATCCTCATAAATGGGAAATGCCTGACAGAGTTCTCGGACCTTTTCACGAATGCGTTTCCTCGAACTAGCTTTTTTACGTTGTTTAATAGCTTCACTTATCAGGTCAGCAATGACAATCATTTCAGTTTCTTTCATCCCACGTGAGGTAATCATCGGCGTGCCTAATCGAATACCGCTTGTGCTGTTGGCAGATCTCTTATCAAATGGAATTGTATTCTTGTTGACAGTGATACCAGCTTCTTCAAGGTAGTTCGCTGCTTGCCGTCCGCTCAGCTTATCAGTAATTGAGGTTAGGTCAATAAGCATCAAATGATTATCAGTGCCTCCACTCACCAGTCGAAAACCATTTTTCATCAATTGATCTGCCAGTGTTTTTGCGTTCCTTATAATCTGTGCTTGGTATTCTCCGAACCCGGGTTGAAGGGCTTCTTTGAAAGCAACAGCTCTTGCCAAAATGGCGTGCATGAATGGTCCACCTTGTAGGCCGGGAAAAACGGTCCGATCTATATCTCCTGCATATTCACTTTTGCACATGATGATTGCACCGCGAGGACCACGTAGCGTCTTGTGGGTAGTAGTAGAGACCACATGGCTATAAGGTATTGGATCAGGATGAACTTTCCCTGCCACCAGTCCCGCAATGTGAGAAATATCAGCAAAAAGATACGCATCAACCGAATCCGCAATCTTTCGCCACTCCGAAAAATCCAGTAATCTGGGATATGCACTGGCACCAACAACAACCATCTCAGGTTGGTGCTCTTTGGCCAAATCAGCAACATAATCAAGATCTATAAGTTCGGTATCTGGACTAACTCCGTAATGAATGATATTGTAATAGTAACCAGAAAAATTTTGTGGAAGACCATGAGACAGGTGACCACCGTGATCAAGCTTCATACTCAGAATGGTATCACCAGGCTTCAGTAAAGCCTGATAAATAGCCATATTTGCTTGTGTGCCTGCGTGTGGTTGAACATTAACATGTTCGGCGTTGAAAAGAGCTTTTGCCCGCTCAATAGCCAAAGCCTCGATTTTGTCACAAGGTAAGCAACCATTATAATATCGCTGATAAGGATAACCTTCAGCGTATTTATTAGCTAAAACTGTCGCCTGTGCCTGCATAACTGCCTTGCTAGCATAATTCTCAGATGGAATCAGCGTTAAGGTGTCCTGTTGCCGGATAAGATCCTCATTCGCAATTTCAAAAACCTGAGGATCAAATTCCTGAAGTGAACTATTCATTCGATTTTCACTGTAACACTTGCGTGTATTCAAGCATGCGTATTGTATATAATAAGGTTTTATTACTGATAGAGGAACTGATTGTAGCATAGCTTTTTGGTACGTTTCAAGTCAAATTCTCCATGGATATCTCCAGCACATAATGTTTGAGTGGAGAACATCACGGACAACGACCGGTAGGATGAAAATTATCGGCATTTATTGATTGTTGTTATGTGTCATTGTTCACCTTTTACCTTGATATATTGGTTCCTCAGCAATCAATTATCAATCTTGGTTTTGATCCACTACTAATGATTCAGTTAGTAGCTATAAAAAGACTTCAAATGCCTCTTTACATTTAAGGAAAAATATGACTCATCATAAAATCAGCAGTATAGTTGATACTTTAGCATTCGAAGGGAGTTGGTAATGAATGTCTTAATTACAGGTGCGGCCAGTCAACTTGGTCAGCAAATTATCGCTGAGTTAGTTTCCAATCATCAACTTCGCCTTTTAGACAGCACTATGCCAGACATCAAACATGAAAACCTTGAGTTTATTCCAGGAAGTATAGTTGATCCCAAGATAGCCAATGAAGCAATACAGAGCATTGATGTCCTAATCCATACTGGCGAACCGCCCCAAAGTCTACCCCAAGATCCACTTAAACGTGGGCAGATGCTTCTGGATCTCGCCACACGAGGTACGCACGTACTTTTCAAAGCCGCAGTTGAAGCCGGAGTCAAACGCTTCATTTACGGTAGTACGCTTGAAATTTTCGGCAGCTATCCCGACGACATCTATATCAGCGAATTTTATAAACCGTTGCCGACACCAGAAATTCATCAAATGACTCGCTATTTAGGGGAGCTTACCTGCCGAGAGTTCGCCCGAACGTATATGGTCACAGTTACATCACTGCGTCTGGGTAAACTAGTATTGGAAGAAGATGTTGCTGATCAGGATCTTGATCTGATGTGGCTTGATTTTCGGGATGCTGCTCAGGCTTTTCAAGGAGCTCTAAGACGTGATCAAAGTTCATCTGTCCAGTGGACACAACGCTGGGCTGTCTATCACATCTGCGCACCGCTTGAGAACCCCAAGTTCCTGATTTCTCAAGCAGGTCAAATCGGATATCAACCGCAGCATAATTTCCAAAATTGAAAAGAGGATTCCATGAAAAAGAGAGTGTTAATGCTGGGTGCCTCCGGTAACATTGCTCCCTACTTGTTGCCAGGGCTAGATCCATACTATGATCTCTGTTTAACTGATATTGTTGCTCATCCAGACAACAAACCAATTATCAATGTCGATATCACCTCATACCAGCAGGTCTACGATGTTGCACAAAGTATGGATGCAATTATGAATTTTACAGTAATTCGAGACGATCCGGATCAAAGTTTCCATGTCAACACACTCGGTGCTTGGCATGTCATGAAAGCGGCGTCCGAGCTTGGAATCAAAAAAGTCATTCATACTGGGCCGCAATCCATTCGCAATGCCTATGACCAAGATTTCGACATTGTCGATGTGCCCCGTTCACCTGGAACAGGATATTATGGAATTACCAAATTCTTGGCCATGGAAATCTGTCGTACTTATGCCCGAGCGTACGATATTCAAACCATCTCATTTGTCTTTAACGGTCTTGGACCTCGACCAACTGAAAAAGTGACCGAGCAAGACTTTCCTCCGTTCACGGTTGTCTGGGAAGATCTCCAGTTAGCTTGCCGACTGGCACTCGAAATTGAATCTGTGCCCGACAATTTTCAGGATTTCAATATGCTCAGTTACGAGGGGCATGGAAAATACAGCGTGGAAAAAGCAAGGCAGATCCTCGGGTTTGAACCAACGGGAAAATGGGAAGACTACTTCAAACGTCCAATGTGATACGGGAATAGCCTCATATTAGCATTATACCAATTTCACTGAACATTCTTGGCGAAGGTTATCATGCTGATCATGGTACCAACACCTTTTTACCTACAAGTCATGCCATAGGTTCATTTGATTACGTAAACAGCGGTGTTTATCTGCACGATGTGATTTGCCGAGCTGGTACCTACCACTACCAAGGCTAGTAGTGCCCTATTTTATTCCTCGTACCTAATACATACCCGCCATTCCCTTTGAGAACAAGCGTAAACAGTGCACGTCTGCAATTATTTATTAGTAAGCCGTGTAGTCCGGCTCAATTTCCTCAACAGATACCGACCGCCCTTCTTGCGCTGACTGGATTGTCGCCAAAGTGCAGGCTACTGCACGAACACCATCCTCATCATTATATCGAGGCTTGGTATCATTGAGAATACTGTCGATAAGGTGGTACACTTGATTAATATGCCCCTGACTATAATAGCAGATATCCGATTGCCAAACATCATCACCGCCCTGATCAAAACGGAAGCAATGCGTATCCCTATCCTGCCGATGGAGAATAAGGTGTTGTTGCCGATTTTCCCAGATCAGGTTGTGGCCGCCTTCACCTAGAACTTCGATCATGCCGCATTCACCAATAATTGTCGTGCTGAAGCCGTGCACATAGTCATACTTGCCGTTGAGTCCCTCAGCGCGCATCCATACACCTTGACAATCGGTATCTTCATATTTCCAGGTGATAATGGGTATATCAACCTCAGGGACTGAGTAGGTGTTATGAAGTCGCTGCCCCTGTGCCGGTTGACAGGTCCCCGTCAAGGCATAGACCTCAGTGATTTTCATGTCTTGCATAAAATATTCGGCGGTGGCGAAAAAATGAACGGCATGATCAAAAATCCATGGGTAGTCACCTCCACCGGATTTTTCGGCGCTCATACGCCAATTTCTGTTGGAGGGAGGCTTGCGATCAGATCGCCGATTTCGTCGCAACCAAGGACCGTGCCGCTGACGTATCTGCAGTGGCCGACCGATTTCACCTGCTTCGATCAATTCCCGTGCCTTCATGTGTGAAGCGATGAAGATATAGGTCTCACCAACCATCAACTTCACGTTCGATCGACGCACCGCTTGACAAGCACTCTCACCTTCGCTCACGCTGCGGCAGAACGGTTTCTCGCAATGGATATGTTTTCCCGCTTCGGCAGCACTTATAGTCATCGGAACATGTAAAAAAGTTGGTGTGGCAATGTCAACAGTGTTTATTTCCTCATCTTGAACCATCGCCTCATAATCGGTATATATTTTCTGGATACCGTGTTCCTTGGCAAAATCGCCTGCGTTCTCAATATCCGTATCACAAACAGCAACCACCTCGGCATCCGGATGCGAGACGTACCCCTTGAAATGCGAATTGGCTGCCAAACCAAGCCCAACCATACCTACTCTAACAGTTTCTAACTTCATTGCGATTTTCTTAACGCAGGATTTAGCTCGTTTCCTCTTTCAGTCTCTTCATTGCTTCCTGTTTGACTTGTTGCCAACCAATCCAACTTTTTTCACCCTCGTAACGTACGATGTCATGAATAGTAGCACGAGGTTGGTAAGTGACATAGTTGCCTGTATGCCAACCAAGATTTCGGTAGATCATAAAATCCCCCGCTCCAAGATGAACCTGCACTGCTCCAGGGAATTGCTGGCAATGATCAAGATAATAGCGTTCTGCTTCCACATTGGACATCCCTTCTATTGGCCCTCTTAAGATTGGCCCACCTGTTGTCTGTTGTTCACCTGGTAGATCCCACTGTCTCAAATGGCTTCTTGGAACAAACCAAGTACACGATTCGGCGTAAATGGCACAGTTAACTTGGTTGTAATGCCTTAGGTCGTGCCATACTTCTGCCAGTTTGGCTTTGACAATTTCGTCGTACGCTTCAGGCGGCACTTCAACCACCCCATCACGATGCCAACCAATGTGCCAAGGATGTTCCAGTGGTTCAACCAGTAACCCCATGATATCTATGTGCCCATGTGTATAGTTTTTTCCGAGGAGCCTTTCAATTGTGTCTTGCAGTTCTGGCAACTCAATATAGTCGTAAAACGGCTTCAAGTTCAAATCGCCGGCATAGTCGGAGAGAGGTTGAATCCGCTGCGTCTGTGCCCCCTTGAGTTGATGCGCCAAATCACGCGCTTTTTTGGCTTCGATACGCAGATCTCCAAGTAAGGATGGCGGAACGATGCCTCGAAGAATTAAATATCCTTCTGCCAAGTACTCATCGATCATCCAATCACTGAATTGGAAAGCCAGCAGTTCGCCTCCATGAAAAATTAAGTTTAACCATTTTACCTTTTGATAAACTCAACAGGCCGTTTATCAATGGATCATTGTACCAAGAACTATGTTGTGTGTAAAGGACTGAGCTTGAAATTTACAAATTTTTGGACTACCAGACATAATTCAAACCTACTAATAATCTCAGCCACGATTATACAAGACTACCGAGTCGCTGCTATTGTTTGAGAATTAATAGCTTGTCCGAACCTAAGATTCATGTTAAGTTCAACCCCAAATCTGGAGGATAACATGATGACGCATGAAAAATTATCTGACGGTGGCGACATCCCAATGATTGGCCTTGGAACTGCAGGATTACAAGGTGATAAATGCGAACAGGCAACCAAGTGGGCACTCGAAATTGGCTATCGACACATTGATAGCGCATGGGCGTACAGAAATCAACCAGCGATTGCAACGGCCATAAAGCAGACCGGAATTCAGCGCGAAGATCTATTTATTACCTCCAAGGTTTGGCGAGATTATCTTAGTTACGAGAAAGCACTGAGACAATGCAACGAAATCTTGGATCAGTTACAGATGGATTATATTGATCTGCTACTTACACATTGGCCTTGCAATGCAAATGTGAGGAGTGCCAAAGGTCCAGAAAACGTGGTTCCACTTGAGGAAACGCTAGCAGCTTTTAACGAGATTCACAGAGTGGGCAAGGTCAAACACATCGGCGTCAGTAATTACGGTATAGATCTAATAAAACAAGCACAAGAAATCTCGGCGGTGCCTATTACAGTTAATCAAGTTCATTTTCATCTAAGTGATCGGAACTGTAGTGAAAACGTATCACAAACCCTGGTCGATTTCTGTTTAAAATCAAACGTTGTGATGACAGCATATTGTCCACTTGCATCTGGCTGGTGTCCAGCAGGCGGTGGTATTCTCACACATCCAACCCTGACTGCAATTGCACAAAATTATGGTAAAACGCCGGCACAAGTAGCCCTTAGATGGATCATAGAGCAAGGCGTAACTGTGATTCCAAGGTCCAGTTCTCAAGATCACCTGCGTGAAAATATGGAGATCTTTGACTTTGAACTCTCTGAAACCGATACGGCACGACTTAACACACTATAAGAGATTTTTTGGCGAAAGAAACGGCTACAAAAGATGCAACTGTTACAAAACTCCCCAGTCCCTGAAATCCTGAAACCTATATACCATTTGATCTGAGTCAGGATTCAGAGGTCAGCCTGACCATCTATGACATGGCTGGACGTCTGATATGATGGATAGATTTAGGGTTTCAGGAAACTGGTGTCCATCTGCAGAGGGACCAAACTATCTACTAGGATGGGCGGACGTAGCCAAGAATCAGCAGCAAATGTATAAGCAACATTCGAACAATTACTTCATACACTTTTGCCCAACTGTATTATATGCTTTTATCGAATATAATATTTATCAGTAAAAGTAAAAAGAAGGAGACTTAAATGCCACGGATGACTGGTGGGGAAGCCGTTGTTCGTTCTTTGTCAACATATAACGTCAGCACTGTGTTTGGAATTCCGGGTGCTCATAATCTGGCTATATACGATGCTTTGCTTGACGCAACCGATATCAAGCATATTGTTGCACGTCACGAGCAAGGTGCTGCATTCATGGCCGATGGTTACGCTCGCATCAGCGGGTTAGCTGGTATCTGTATATGTACTACTGGAACCTGCTGCCCTCAACACCCTTGCATCGCTCGGAACAGCACTCAGCGACTCATCCCCTGTACTCTGCATTGCCAGTCAGATTCCGGTTGCAGGGATTGGCTTGAATAAAGGATATTTGCATGAATGTCGTGACCAACTAGGCTGCCTTCGTCCGGTAACTAAGTGGTCTGGCCGTGCCAATACGGTGTCTTCGATTCCTCGCGTGATGAAGGAAGCTTTCATGCAAATGCAGAGTGGACGCCCCGGTCCTGTAGCCATTGAAATCCCCTGCGATGTTCTGGATGCAAGTGACGACGTTGAGATTTTAGAACCAGCTACAGTCACTCGTCCGGAACCTCATCCTGAACAGATCTACCAAGCTGTTCAGTTGATTTCCAAAGCTCAACACCCGGTCATTTGGGTAGGAGGAGGCGTAATTGTCAGTGAAGCAAGTGACGAGCTGTTGCAATTAGCTGAACGAATCCAGGCACCAGTCTTCACCACTATCTTGGGTAAAGGTGCAATTTCGGATGAGCATCCTTTGGCAGCAGGCAGCTCAATCCTGCATCCCGCTTCCTGTGAGTATCTAGCGGGAAACTCAGTTCCTGACCCTATTGGCGCCCTGAACTCAAACGAATTCTTCGCAGCTTGTGATGCCATGGTCGCCATCGGGACAAGATTCACTGAAGAAGAAACTAATGGGTGGAGACTCCGCTTACCAGAGTCATTAATCCACATTGACATAGATCCAAACGAAATCAACCGCAATTATCCAGCAACAGTTGGCATTGTGGGAGATGCCAGACAATCTCTGCGACAACTTAACCAGTTATTAGAATCTATGCCACTGCAGAACAGTGCCGATCGATCTATGGAAGTTGATAAACTGAAAAAACGCATTCTTCAAGATTGCTGCCAGCTTGCACCAAAAGGCGTAGAACTGGTGCAAAGGCTCCGCACGGCTCTGCCGCGCGAAACAATTATTGTTAGTGATTTGACCATTGCCGCCTATTGGTGTCGACGACTGCTTGACCTGTACCAGCCACGCACATATGTGTATCCATGGGGTTTTTGCACGCTCGGTTTTGGTGTGCCAGCAGCAATTGGTGCCAAATTGGCACAGCCAGATCAACCTGTTGTGCTCCTATCTGGTGATGGAGGATTCCTATTCAACTGCCAAGAACTAGCTATTGCAGTGCAGTTCGGTGTACCGATTGTAGTACTCCTCTTCAACGATAGTGCGTATGGTGTGTTGAAACCACAACAGGAGAAACGTTACGGACGAACAAACGCTGTTGATTTAGTAAACCCCGATTTCATGATGTTGGCTCGAGCTTTTGGCGTTGACAGCCAACGGGTTGAATCTATTGATCAACTAGACTTGACAATTACTAAGGCAATAGAATCAAACCAAACTACGATCATTGAAATACCTTTGCAACTACCTTTGCCTATCATGGAACCAGCACCACGGTTACTACACCAATCTAGAAATCAATAACGTACCAAAGTGCTGCATCGTATTTAGCTGAAATAGTGAATTAGGTTCCAGCAATAATCGCCAATACCTCTGTACCAATTAGATCGTATTCTGAACAGTAACATTGCAGATTAGGTGTTATGCTTGGTATTTTCCAATACCAAGCACAAAATCCCAAACAACTCCAACCTATCCACATATAACATAGGTTCAAAAATAGTTACAAAGGAAAGTAGATGGGAAAACTGCGAGTAGGTTTTATTGGAGTAGGCGATATTACTGATCTACATTATCCAGGCTACAAAGATAATCCGAAGGCGGAATTGTACGCCATCTGTGATGTAGATGAAGAACGACTCCAAAAACGTGCTTCTGAGTGGAAGGTCGAGAAGACATACACCGATTACCGAGAGTTACTCACCGACCCTAATATAGAAGCGGTAGAAGTAATTACTCCTCATCATTTACACGCCGAGATGGGCATAGCTGCCCTAAAGGCAGGTAAGCATGTCTCCATGCAAAAGCCCATGGCAGTCAACATCGGTGAGTGCCATGAGCTGATCAAGACAGCAGAACGCTCACAGAAGTTGTTTCGTGTGTTTGAAAATTTCCGCTTCTACCCGCCCATGGTTAAAGCCAAAGAGTTGCTTGACTCTGGTGCTATTGGTGAGCCTCTTTCTATAAGAATCAAATGCGTCCAAGGCACTGGAGGAGATGGTTGGGAAATACCTTACCGCCGTTGGGCATGGCGATTCGATCCTGACCAAGGTGGTGGTGGTCGGGTCATTCTGGATTATGGGTACCATCTTTTTTCGATTGCTATGTGGTATCTAGGCACGGTGGAAAAGGTTTTTTCTTGGATCACGCATAGACCCATTCAACACGGATGGATCCTCGACAGCCCAGCGGTTGCTATTTGGAAATACCAGAACGCCGAGAAATACGGTTCCTACGAAGTAATAACCTCCGATGAAATGCTGGTGCACTCCAAATATCGGCGACCTGAAGACGAATGGGTAGAACTCAGTGGCACCCGCGGTTTCATTTGGATTAATCGTTGCACATCAATGTTACTGAACAGCCCACCATTAGTGATGTATTGCAATGGGGAAACGACAGAATTTTCTGATATTGACTCAGATTGGGGAACTAGCTTTGTTGCAGGAGTACATGACTTTGTGGAGGCAATAATCGAAAAAAGACAATCGATGTTGACAGGTGAGGAAGGAAAGGCTGTACTCCAGTTCTGCCGTGCTATTCAATTATCTGCCAAAGAGGGGCGAGAGGTCGAACCCACAGAAATCGTTTAGTTGTCATTGGCACTGTTTAGGTGACATTCCAAGGCTCCTAAACAGTGCCTCGTTCTGTTAGCTTTGGAATGCCATCCTACAATGGGAGTTTTCTGCACGGTTACCAATTTAATAAACTTGGTTTCTGTGCTTCCCAACCATCATCAGATGGAAAGACGGTTTTCATCGTAACCTTTTCGGTTTCGCCATCAAACATCGGTTTGACAATTGAAATCCATTCTTTAAAGTGTGGGGTTTCTAGATGAGCTTGAAAAGCATTTTCATCGCGGTATACTTCATAGAGATAGAAGCGTGTAGGTATTTCTACATCTTGGTTGATGTCAAATCGAAAACATCCAGATTCATCGCGTACTGAACCTTGGGCGTCTCCGAAACTTGCATTGGTGAATTCCTCAAGATACTCTGATTTAACGTTGAGAGTAACGAAAATCGAAAACATAATTTTCCTTTCCTTATTGTTGGCCTGTAAGGCAACAGATTCCATAGGTTTGACCAAATATTTTTTCGACCATAGATAATTTGCGTCAATTGCTGACGTGAAAGTTGAAACTGACAAGCAACCGATTAATCATTATTCTGATTTTTTTGTATCTTGCTTCAAATGTAAGGCTAACTTACGTTTGCAATTTCGTCAAGAAATGGTTGGAAGACACAGCTGATGAAAATCGAATGATTCACCTCCATCAACCAAATCCATAAACAGCTTTTCCCTCATCTGGTCAGAGATGTCGTCAACCAAGAATCAAGAGCATAAATATATAGATGTCAATATTTGGAGAATAAATTAGAAGCTTAAGTATCCATCTACACTTGATAAGGTGCCAGATCCATATTGGGGAACCGCATCGCTATGCCCTTTAACGTCGTTTCTGTGTAGTAAGCATGTCCCAACTCCGGCCAACCGAAGAGCGAACGCACACGTGGAGTCGTCTTTTCCCAAAAAGGCTGGAAAAACTGCTGTTCTGGGCCACTCCAAGGGTTGGCCAGTTTGGTCCAGCGACTTGTGTCGCCTCGTGCCATAGATAGCGTCCAAAATGCACGCTGTTTACGTTTATTTTCAAAGGGAATGGCGGCATGCACTAGATACGAGGAATAAAATAGGGCACTACCAACCTTAGCGGATGTTGGTACCGGCTCGGCAAATTCTGGAACTTCCCGAATATCACCGATCCCCCCGCCTAACCGTAAGAGGACGTCTGCTGCCTGTCGATGCGACCCGGGGATGACATGCATGGGTGCACAGTCATCATCCACATCATGCAGATAAACACCGCTGTTTACGTAATCAAATGAACCTATGGCATGACTTGTAGGTAAAAAGGTGTTGGTACCATGATCAGCATGATAACCTTGCCAAGGATGTTCAGAGTGCCGCTGGTCGGTCGGTCCCGATCGCATAAATAAGTGGGCATTACAATAACTGACATCATCTGTTCCAAGACATTGGGCGAAAACATCAAGATATGCTTCGTTTTCAATTAACCGATCCAAGGAATCAAATCCTGTTGGAAACTGTGCGCGTCCATGTTCCGTGTCGCCATAGTGTGCTACAGCGTTGGTGACAGTTGGTTCAACAGAGTCGACTTTTCCTGTTTTGTCTAATTCCATCAAATATCCCGCGTAAGATTTCCCATAAAATATCTTTTCCATGTCATTTAAGGCTACTGCCATTTCTTCAGGTTCGAACAAATCTTCGACCATGATAAAACCATCGCGATGAAACGCGTCAAGTTGATTTTGGGTTAAAAGCATAATGTTCTCCTCAACATTAAGAGGTTAATTGTTAATGCAAAAGATTTCGTGGACAAGAAAATAACCTTCTCGACAAAAATATTCGATCTGTTTACCCGAAGGCACTCTAACTTCAGAACAAAGTATATTATTGGTTTATTTTTCAAACACTGACAGTATATAATTACAGATATTATACACAGGTCAACAATATGGATTCAAATGAATCTGGGCTGATGTTGACGAGGTCAGAACCTAACGTTGTCCACATTGCCAGAAAGTATCATTGTTAAACTTGCAGACCTCCTTAATTAAGAAGCCAATCAAGCCCTGAAGCTTACTACAACCTAGGTGTGGCAAGGGCATTATTCTATAGGAGAAGGAGCAGTGGATGCGGTACCTGCTCTGATCCAAGCATTGAAGGATCAGGATCCATGGATTCGTGGTAGACTTTTCCATTATAATGCGGTATCTGCATTAGGTCCTATAGGATCAGTAGATGCTGTGCCTGCCCTAATCCAAGCATTACAGGATCAGAATTGGTTTGTTCATGATGGAGCAACTAAGGCATTAAAGAAGATTAGGTACACCAGAAGCACTGAAAGCAGTTTAGGAATATCAATCCCGTCAATAATATTCCGACGGCGGTACATACAAAGCGTTGGGTATTGCATGGGTATCAGTAATTACCCGATTGATATATTGTTCTATTCTGTTTTTGATTCACTAAATATTGTAGCTTGGACACTTGAAAGTGTAGAGACGATATATGGCACGGAATAAGTTAAGATGATCTTAATTACTTTTAATTTATCTATATCGCCTTTCAACAGCGAGTCACCATGATTAATGAAAATTAAAATCGTGCCGACTACAATTGAATACTTAATTGCTCGTCTGATAATACTCGGGGAAGTTGCCAGGGTGAAGTATTTAATCAAATCCACTTTTTTCTATTTCAATCTTTGATTATAATTATTGTATGCATTTTACACAATTTTCAACAATAAATAAAACCAAGAAGGATTTATTGAGAGGATGTTATATGAAGCATGAACCATAATCAATAAATGAACTCAAAAATCAAATTCAGGCTCAGCTTAAATTTCCAGATCAGAATCCCAATCCAGTATTAAAGATCACCATGGGTGGCAAATTGCTATACACCAAAGTGCAGGTCAGTATATCAAAGAGGAATGGAAAATTGAGATTGGTGATGATGTTCCACCGTCTGCAGTTGATCAGTCAAAGTTTGCCTCAAGTTTGCCTTTGGAAATGGAGGTGGGTAATAAAACTTATGCTTTTCATGTGGTAGCCGTACCTGAATTTGATTTCATCAACATTTATGGTACCGATGTCACTGCGGCCGAGGATAATAGACTGATCTCGCTGAAATTATCAAAATACTTTTCACCTCAGGTGTATGAGTCTATTTTTTCTGGGGATCTAGAGGTGAAAATTGAAGCTAGACGAAAAAGACTAACTGTATTCTTTTCAGACATCAAAGGGTTCAGTGAATTAACAGAGAGGCTTGAACCAGAAATCTTGACTGAACTGGTGACCTGCTATTTAACGGAGATGACCAATATTGCCAAGCTCATGGCGGAACAGTTGATAAGTATATTGGTGATGCAATTATGGTCTTTTTTGGAGACTCAAAATCACTTGGACACAAAGATGATGCTATCGTTTGTATTCAAATGGCAATAGCCATGAAAAAAGCCTGGCGATCGGTTAGGTTGTCTTGGGAAAATATGGGATCTCTCAACCATTGGACATTCGAATTGGCATTCATACAGATACATGTACGGTGGAAACTTTGGTTCTCACGATCGGCTTGACTATACAACCATAGGGAATGGGGTTAATCTGGCGTCAAGACTGGAAACTAATGCAGAGCCTAATCAGATCTTAATATCTGAAGATACTTATTTATTGGTAAGAGAAACAATAAAATGTAAAAAGCTAAACAAAATTAGGGTTAAAAACATAACCATCAAAAACACCTTTTCCGTATCAACTATCTCTTGGGACAACATAACCTTGAATCCGTTAAGCTTCTGCTTGCCTATCCACCACTCTTGACAATTGTGCGTCAAACCATGGGAATGGATCACTTCGTTTCCAGCGTACACTCAACCGTCTTTAAACTTCCTTCATCACGGCTGTCCAATGCCCTGGCATCAGGATGGAATTGTGGTTCACTGCTGGCCTGTTTTTAATACCGGCATCTCTCTGAATGAGAGTACCAAAGAAAACGGTTGTCTCTAGGTAATTCCTGGTAGCCATCTGGGTGGGTATCACGGAACGAAAGATTTTCTCCAAAGCATAACCCAAGGAAAAGAAAAAGAAGCCCCTGAAGCCGTCCCTGCCATAACGAAACCTGGGGATGTTGTCTTTCATAGTAACTCTATCGTTCACGGGTCTTTTTGGTCCAGAAGTCCTGATTATCGGCGAATCCTCTATTTTCATTGGGATAATTCCGAGGATACGCTGCTGAAAGCACCGGATGAAGCCAATCGTAAGGTATATGTCTGATCGCAAAATCTGATACTGGAAGCCATCGAGTTGCGAAAAAAGCGATTTCCTGGCGAGGAACCGTTTAACTATAAGACCATTGATCCTGCTCTCCTACCAGATTCATCGGCAACATTTATAAGATAAATGGAAAGCAAATCATGCCCGAACTTGAGATTCTGCACGACAAGGACCTCTGATGGACAGATTCGTAGAAGAGAAACTGTATCCTTCAAGAACACGATTTAGTAGCTACTCAAGCATGGTGCCCCAGCTGACCACTGGACAGCCAGGTAGTATGTCTGGTAAAGTTGGGGGATAAGCACCTTTTTAAGGTCAACCGAAAGAAAGGAGATAGGCATCATGATCAAAATTGGTTCAAATTATCTAAGTCTACAGAATACAAGTGTTGAGGCATTCATCCAGACGGCTTACGATTTGAGGCTGGATATCGTTGACTTCCATCAGCGAGCATTCACCTCGACAGACCCAGAGTACCTGAGAAATGTTAAGCTGCTATGCCTGAGATACGGACTGCCGATCGGCTACATTGGTGTGAGCGGTCTGTTTACCGGGACGGAGACCCAACGGCAGGAACATACACAACGATGCAAGGATGCGATTGATCTTGCGGCCTCCCTAGGGGCACCAATTATCCGAGTGTTCTGCGCAACGGTACCAGAAAAGAACGCGGATGGCGAGGACGCGTGGCCGGCGATGATTAGCGGTTATCGGGAAGTAGCCGATTACGCCGCCACCAAAGGCATCGCTGTGGGACTACAGAATCACCCATCCACAGGTGATGAGATGCTATCCATCCGGCGCGAAACCGATCGGAAAAACTTTACCTTCATTATGGATACTGGCCAGTGGATTGGGTCACCAGGCTCGTCACCCAGAGGTGAAACAGACCCAGACATCGACTTTTACCATTTCATGGAGCAGACTGCACCGTATGCCATGTATGTCCGCACAAAATTCTACAAGATTGAAAGTGGTAGAGAGGAATGGCTAGACTATGAGCGAATCGCGGGCATCTTGAAGAGTGTAAACTACAATGGATGTATATCCATCGTGTACGAAGGTCAAAGGGAAGACCGAATCGAGCAGGTACGCCTTGCCGCGAACTATCTGCGGCAACTGCTGGCAGATAACTAAACGGGGAAATATTCAAAATGAGATCTCCAACCCAACCTCCTGTGGCTGGTCGAATCGTCCACGTACTTATGCGGTCAGAAACCTCAACAAACCAATTCACCACTCAAAAAGGGGAACTCGTCTTGGCAGACGGCGCCAAGGACAACTGGGATTAGCTTTGTATTAGGTTGAGAAAAATTAGAAATCACTTTAGTTCTACTGTTTGGTTACAAGCAAACTCAAACGCTTTGTCTACCACCAATCTATTAGGGATGCGGAACCTTTGTCCGGGAGGCTTTGACATCGATGCCAAGTGAACGGAACCAATCGAAGAGATTACGTCCGGTGGCAGTGCTTAGAACGGCTACGGAATCATTGGCGGTGTAACGCTTCTGTTTCTTAGGATCAATAAGTCTTCTTTTAGCCTGAAAGTATTTGCTGATGATTCTTGGCTCCTCTGTTCGCAATTGTTCGAAAATCCACATGGGTTTGGCCATGCGGACTACGTGTGGGATGTCCGTTCCCGATGCGAGGTCGAATTTCGTCATCTCCGGGTCGTGACGCTTGGCGCCATCGATCCATCGCTTGAGTGTGGCATTGGCTTCTTTGTTCAGCCCGAACTCACGGCCGAGTAGGATGCCCACATAGGTGGCAATGCCTTCGTTCCACATAGGTTCGGCGAAGGGAAGAACCCACGAGTGCGTGGCTTCGTGACCCAGCAGTTCCACCATGCCATATCGCTCTTCGGGGAAGTTGCCCCACCAGACCCCCAGACCGATGGCCACGCCGCTAGAGAACCCTCCTCCACCGGTTGGTAGGAGGATCAGCTTCTTGAGCATACCCTGCGTCGGAGGAACACCAAGTATCTCTTCCAGAAGTGGGCGACACCCTTCGTAAATAGCGAAGATTGTTTCCGCCAACGGCTGAAGATAGTCCGAATGCTGTATCTGGAGCCCAGTCTTGCCGGTGATATTTTCTGGCATCACGCTTTTGGGCGGCTTTGTGGGATCGATCTGCTTTCCGCACATAAGGTCTGCGAGTATCGATTGCCACATGGCCGCGTTAATGGGATCTTCCGCATTGGGTTGTCGTCCCGACAGAGCGCGGAAACCACCAGGAGCTTACCCTTTCCTATAGGCCGAAGAGCCATAACGATCCGCGCTTTTGCATCACGAATGAGAATCTGCCAAAGCGACTGGTCCTCGAGCTCGATGGTCTTGCCGCCGTAAGTTTTTAGATCCCTTACTTCCAGTTCAGAGGATGGTTTGAGCGGCTCGCTTGCAGGTTGATCGATGAATTTCGCACCGAACGCACTGACAAGTTCGTTAAGTCGATAGGTTTTCTCCCTGCGAAAGAGCACATGTTCTCCCAGCACGACAACGCCTCCTCCGCCTTCGAGAAAGTTCCACACTGCTTGGACATCTTCGGTTAGATACAGACAGGGGGACGCACCCGACTGTAAAACGAGTAGATTTACATTGCTCAAGTCACACTTGTGGAGCGTCGCCCAGTTGCGAGCATCCGCGCCGCCGATGGGTTGGATGTAATTCCTCGCGAACCGTCCATCGAAATAAAAGGAGAAGGTGTGGGATATGTCGGTGACGGAATGAACCTTCATCATATTCTTGGTTTCAGAACCAAATAAATCTGCGGGTAACACCTGTTCAACAACGCATGAGTATAGAACAAGACAAGTTAGAACCAGTAGTCTTATACCGTTAACAACGAAAACGCTTCCTGATTTCATGTATGTCACTTTCTATCTTTTGTACATGTATTCAAGACTTTTACCAAACTGTACATGAGAGGATTTCTGCCCACAATGCGCCCATTATTAGGTATGCTTGAGTTTCCGATGGTCTAGGTGGACAATCAAAGCAGCATACATGTGAATTCAGGCATTCCAAATGGCATATCTATCCCTGCTAGGACTCTCCACAGAGGTAATTTCTTCGCCCTTCTCGCATATAATTCCAGATGCCTTCCTTCCAATATCGTACTCGTTCGCTGAATTTCTGTTCAATGGCTAACTTTTCTGCCTTTTCGATTAACTGTTCCAACTGTTTCATTCGCTCTTGAGTACCAAGCCTCCCCCAGGCCATCACCTCAGTCTGATGAAATCCACCATCCTGATCCCAATTCTGTGGAGTAGAATAGATTTGCTCTATCAAAGTATAAAAGGTTTGCATGGGTTCTGATGCTGGTCCAAAGTACAAACTGAAGAACTCATCCAATAAATCATCAACACTTTGTAACGGATCATTGTAAAGCTTTATCGTGATGTAGAAATCCACTTGCTCACCAATCCCACACAAAAAGACTCCTTTGACATCATCTCTAGCATAACCTTTGATGATCTGTTCCAAATAGTGGGCCATGAATCCAGGGAAACATTGCCATTGCTGTATTACTGCTGCCTCTTCTGGGAAACAATAGTAGTTCCAGAGGAACAGAGGTCGTGATTCAGCTGCCCATAAAGCATATTGTTCCAACTCGTTTTGACGATAATCCAAATGCCAATGATTGCGTACGGCTAGACATGGCGCGATAGCGATGTTAGCTTCCAGTTGGATGCCTTCTGGATACCAAAAATAATTTTCGTAGGCTAGCGTACTAATAAATTTATCAGGATGAGTTTTGGCCAACAGTTTGGCTACCTTATTGACAAATTTGAACCACAAGTGAGAAGCTCTTCCATCATTAAATAAATTAACGCCGTTCTTGCTACGAGACACATCGTTTTGATGGGGTTCAAGAGATTGCAGGCATCGGATACACTGACAATACTGCGCAGCGTCCTCAGGAACAACTGGGTAATAGCTACTACTTTGAGGTAGACCTAGCCCCAAAGCTTCAGCCCCCTCAAAGTAATCTTGAGCATCCTGAGCAACCTGTCTGGCTAGTGCATCAGAGGAATAACAGAGCTTTTCAAACCCTTCTCCACCATAGAACTGCGGGTACCGACTCTTGGGGAATCGTTCTGGATAGCTGTGTAACGTGTGATTGGTTTGCCAAGGAATACCGCCCAGTCGCATCCGACGTTCGTAAAGCCGGATAGCATCATTTGAGGGACTTCCAAATTGACCTTTCATCAGTGGCCAATCCCATGTCAAGCTACCAGAGATATGAGGAATTGCAGGCCTACGCTGAATATTCTCGGGAATAATTTCTAAGGTGGGACAGCGTGAAAAAACCACAGATATGGCCTTGGGTCCATAGAACCGAACCCCACAAAACCGTTCCAGAAAGTCGTAGACAGCCCACAAGGTCCCTTGTTGATCAAACATCCCAGGAATCTGCAACTTATCAGAATCTAGTTGTTGCTGGTCAGTAGCAATCGAATAGTCAATCTCAACACCAGTAGAAACTTTGGTATCCTGACCATATAGGATAATAGCCCCTGGCAGAAAGTAAATATCATATACGAGAGATTCAATTTCGCCAATGTTCCGTTGAGATGTCTTTTCAACCCCTAAGACCGTTCTTGCCAAGTCACCAAGGTATATTGGAATACCTGTTGTCTCTGTCAGTTGGTTAGAAATGGGTAGCGTCACACCTGTAATCTGCCAAATGCAGTATTGTAGTTCCTTAGCAGCGAGATGGGTAACGGAAGTTGGGTTCGGTGCTATCAGAATAGTCGCCTGTGGCACACCATCATCTACAAGTAGCAAGGTCTCGGTGTTCGTCACAGTTTTTTCCATCGTATTGCCATCCTCTTTGACCAATGGTTGAGCGTTTCTAACTGTTGGACTTCAATTTGTTAGTTTTAACACCAACTCTTTAGCATTTGGAAAATAGTGGTCCCTCAAGCGCTTCCTGGCTAGATTGCATTCGTCCAGACTGATCACCACCAAGCCACCGGTATGCCCGCGGATAAAGCATCAGCGCGCGATCCTCAAGCGGGAGTTTCAGCGGCACATTACCCCATAGAGCCGAGTACTTTGCAGCAATTGCTACCTCGAGCGACTGCCGCAGGTCGTGTCCAGACACGGCCAACTCACCACCATTCTCCACTACCTCAAGGAAGGACATAATCGAGGTAGCCATGTAAGAAAAGCGGGGATATTGTAATGGCTTGTAGGGCCGATTTACCTTTAGGCGAGCTCCACTGGAATCGAAACCGTGGTAAATTTCAGGAGGTCCCCAATCCCAACGGATTAGCGCTTCATCAGTCCATACATCCACGCCACGATAAGGGGTTTCCCCACCGAAGACTGGGCAGACAAGACCATTGCTTAGACGGAAATGCCCATTGATGACAAGGCCGTCGTCATTATCACTCTTGAGTGCCTCTTCGGGTATCCCCCAAGTGATAACTTCAGTAACTTCAGCTTGAGTAAGCAACCGCAACACAGCTATATGCTGGCAACCACCACCAGAGATCTCACCCCCCCACCGATGCACGCTAGAACCACGGAGTTCCCCGTAGTCGCCGGCAAGAAGCCAGCTAGCGACTTCTTGAACTTCGGAAAGTGCCCGATGAAGATTGCCCCCGGCAAAGACAACACCGCGCTCTGCACAGACATCAACCATTTGGTCGACGTCTGCCAAACACGCTCCAATCGGTTTATCAGTAGATACTCCTTTGACACCTGCCTGCGCACTGGAGATCACTGCCTCCTTAATGTACTTGCCAGGCAGCACCACCACAGCGATGTCAGGCACAATTTCACGGTACATGGCCTCAGCATCCGGATAGAGCGCTTTGACGCCGAAGCGTTCACCAACAGCTTGCCGCCGCTCCGGGTTGTATTCCGCTAGAGCAACCAATTCGGTGTTGGGCAAAGTCTGGTATACCTCGGCGTAGTGTTGCCCGAGACGACCACAACCGATGATGGCCACAGTGTACTTTAATTCATTCATGACTGACTCCTCTTCACTATTCCTCTGCTTCTGACAAGCACCTGTCAATGGCTCCAAGTTAATTATTTAACTTCATAGCCTATGCAATAAGCATCATCACCAGCGTCTTGATGATTTTTTTCAACATCTGAATAAGATTCATTGTTTTGGCGATATGGCTTTAACCCGTTTGTTCTGCACCGTTGGCGTCCCTTCCAAGTAGCCTAGGGAAGCTAGAAACCTGTCGGACTCGAAGACAGTTGCATTATAGTAAGGGTTATTACCGTCCCGATAATTGAAGAACCCATGTGGCTGATCTTCATAAATCCATAGATAGCAACAACCGCCAACTTCGATCATCCGCTTCTTGTATTCCTCGGCAGTGGACACGGGAATCAACGAATCTTTGGAACCGAGAAAAACGATGGTCGGACAGATCCCCTTAGCAATGTTGTGCAAAGGAGAAAATTCCTGCCAACGATTCTTGACATGCTCATGTCCAAATCCACCTGGGCCATTGTCAAAAACAGGATTGAAGAGTACCAAAGCGCTTGGTTTAGCACTGACTCTCAGATCTTCGGATGGTTCGTCAAAAGCCATCACAGTAGCTGCTGCCGCTGCCACCTGAGCGCCAGCGGAACCACCGCCAGCTGCAATGCGGTCGGGATCTACACCCAACGTCTTTGCATGTTGCCGTATCCATCGGATGGCTGATTTCCCATCAGTAACACATTCAAAGGGTAACGTGCCGTGCCGCGAACTAACACGGTACTCGGCGGAGATGGCTACCATGCCACGCGAAGCTAGATATTGAGAGTGAGGATGGAATTGGCTTGGCGTTCCACCAGTCCACCCGCCGCCAAAAAAAAACACAATACACGGATGCTTATCGTCCACCCGGTGATCCTTCGGTTTGAATACATCGAGATGGAGTTTTACTTTTCCCACTATCTTGTAAACCATCCGTTCATCCGGAACTTTAGCAGTACTGACAGCCTGAACCAATACCTGTATTCCCGTGATTAACCCCAATGGGCATGACATGCTGATATTTACCCTCCTCTCTTTTGCCGCATTTATAACTTACAAAACCAAGTCACCGAATCCGACCAAAATCATAAATGAAATTATTTTATCATAGCAGAGAAGGATTTTAAACGGTTAAGGTAACCACCCATACTTCACATGTATGAATGTTTAAACTTGGCATTAATTTTCATTAAGTTGAAGGCTTGAAATGGAATAAATTTCACACAAAAATCTATAAAAATGTGGCGAGAGTTAAAAGAATCTGATAGGATATTTTGGCAGTTACTGCCACACCATAAAACCATTTCGAAAAGAGATCGATTCGAAGTGCTAACCCTTAAGGATAAATTGATGGAGCACCACCAACCAAATATTATATTTATTATGTCCGACGATCACGCTTCTCACGCCATTAGCGCCTATGGAAGTCGAATCAATCAAACACCGAACATAGATCGAATTGCTGAACAAGGGATGCGTTTCAACAACTGCTTTTGCACCAACTCGATATGTACACCCAGTCGTGCCTCTATCTTAACTGGAACATACAATCACGTTAACGGTGTCACTACGCTAGCTTCCAAACTTGACGGTCGCCAGATGACGTTTCCTAAACTGTTGCAAACTGCCGGATACCAAACAGCAATGATCGGTAAATGGCATCTTGGACATGGTGGCCATTACGACCCAACTGGTTTCGATTACTGGAACGTACTTCCTGGTCAGGGCCTGTATCACAATCCTGAAATGATTGAGATGGGAAGTAAAAAGGTGTTTGAGGGATATACTACTGACCTGATTACCGATTTCTCGTTGGACTGGCTGACAAACCGAGATCCGAACCGGCCATTTTTCATGATGACTCACCACAAAGCACCGCACCGGCCGTGGGATCCAGATGAAGCGCATATGCAGATGTACCAAGATATGGACATTCCGGAACCAGAAACCTTTAATGACGATTACAGTAATCGGGCCTCGGCCGCCAGCGAAGCCAAGATGCGTATTGACCGGGATCTCAATGCACGGGATCTTAAAAACCCTATTCCTGAAGGGCTGTCAGCCGAAGAGGAGAAAAAATGGAAGTACCAGCGTTACATTAAAGATTATCTCCGCTGTGTCGCTTCAATCGACGATAATGTCGGCCGATTGTTAGATTACCTTGATCAACAGAAACTGACAGAGAACACGATTGTAGTCTATACTTCTGATCAGGGGTTTTTTCTGGGGGATCATGGATGGTACGATAAAAGGTTCATGTACGAAGAATCATTACGGATGCCGTTCTTGATGCAGTATCCAAGTGAAATAAAAGCTGGATTAGTCAATGATAACATGATTTTAAATGTCGATTTCGCACCGACATTTTTGGATTGTACCGGAATCGATATTCCCGATCAAATTCAGGGCAGTAGTTTTCGACCTCTCATGCAGGGTGAATTACCTGAAGGTTGGCAAACATCAATGTACTATCGTTATTGGATGCATCTTGCACATCATAATGTTTACTCTCACTATGGTGTCAGGACGTTACGTTACAAGCTGATTTATTACTATGCCGACGCACTCGATCAACCAGGGGCTATTGATGATCCGCGCCCTCCGGAGTGGGAACTTTTCGATCTGGAAAAGGATCCGTATGAACTTAACAATGTCTATGATAGTTCAGAGTACACCGAAATAAGAAAGCAACTGGAAAACGAACTTCACCGATTGCAAATGGAAGTTGGTGATCAACCTTATCCAAGTATGTTGGATTAATTTGCTCATCGACCTCAAATTGATATGGTTACCACAAGCAAGATGCTAAATTTACAGCAACAGGTTAAAGATTTTTGTCAAAGGCGTCAGTTGGACGCACCGTTGGAATTTCGAATGCTAGATCTGATCTCAGAACTGGGTGAAACAGCCAAAGAAATCCTGAAGATGTCTGATTATGGACGCCGAAAGTTCCAAATTCGACCAGAGTTTTCTGGTGAACTAGGCGATGTATTTTTCTCACTTATCATAGTAGCCAACCTGTGTAACATAGATTTAGAGGAGGCTTTACATCAAACAGTAACTAAATATGAACACAGATTGCAGCATAAAGGGAATCCGGGTTCAGAAAGCAATTAGAGGACGAATATGTCAAAACAGAAGAATAATATCTTATTGATCACCAGCGATCAGCAACACTGGGATACAATTGGATTGGATAATCCGGAGATTCAAACCCCTCACTTGGACCGGTTGACACAGGAGGGGATGATATTCAAACGTGCCTATTGTCCTAACCCGACTTGCACACCAACACGTGCATCAATTATTACCGGCAAATTCCCGAGCCAACATGGTGCTTATTCACTCGGCACCAAACTGTTGGAGAGCCAACATACCGTGGGTGAAGATTTCCTGGCAGCCGGGTACCGTACTGCATTGGTGGGTAAAGCGCATTTTCAGCCGTTACAAGGCACAGATGAATTTTCATCCCTTGAATCCTATCCTATTCTGCAGGACCTTGACTTTTGGCGGAATTTCGATCAACCGTTTTACGGTTTTGAGCATGTAGAGTTGGCGCGGAATCACGCGGATGAAGCACACGTTGGTCAGCACTATGCAATATGGATGGAAGAAAACGACTGCACGAATTGGCGAGATTATTTTCGGCCGCCGACCGGAAACAACAAAAACCAGCACCACACCTGGTTAATTCCGGAACGGTATCACTACAACACATGGATCGCTGAACGTACCAACACTCTTATCAACCAATATCAACAGAACGATGACAATTTTTTCTTGTGGGCCAGCTTCTTCGATCCCCATCCGCCATATCTAGTACCTGAACCTTGGGACACGATGTATGATCCAGAAAAACTGACTATCCCCTCAATTGTTGAAGGTGAGCATAATCGGAATCCGCCTCACTTTCAGATGACGCAGCAGTCGAATCCTGATTTTTCTGCTTGGCGTGAGAGCGGAAAAGGCATTCACGGCTGCCATTCGCATCTTCACGATCCGAATCAACTGGCCAAGAACATAGCTATCTATTACGGTATGATTAGCATGATGGACTGTTATATTGGTAAGATTCTGGACTGTCTGGATGCGTATGGTCTGGCAGAAAACACACTGGTTGTTTTCACCTCAGATCACGGTCACTTTTACGGGCATCACGGCTTAACCGCCAAAGGACCATACCATTATGAGGATCTGATTCGCGTACCGATGATCGTTCGGCAACCAGGGCGTGTACCAGCCGGGGAAGTCTCTAACGCGCTACAAACCTTAGTCGACTACGCCCCAACATTTTTGAGTAGCATAGGTATTGATATACCATACCAAATGACTGGTATTGATCAAAGCCAAGTTTGGTTCGGACAGCAGAAAACAGTGCGGGATCATGTAATTGTCGAAAATCGACATGAGCCAACAACCATCCACTTGAAAACATGCGTGACTGACCGTTATAAAATCACTGTCTATTATAATCGAGAGTATGGCGAACTTTTCGATCTGCAGGAAGACCCGGGTGAAGTCAACAATCTGTGGAACGACCAATCATCTGCCAATCTAAAAGCGGATTTGATCCAAAAACTCCTGTTTGCAGAGATGGGCAAGGAACCGATGCCAATGCCCCGCATCGCCGGCGCCTAACTACAAATATAACCGGAAATCTTTAAGACGATCAAAAATAATCCGGTTGCTGTCATGAAAATTATGCGCGGCATCATAAGCAGTCCGCACAACATAGATTAAATCATTCTTATCAAATTGCCAATCGACGTATTGAAAACCTGTTAGTAACAGAGAATCCTGCCAAGACAGATCCGAGTCGTCGGCCAGGAGTTGATGCCTTACTTGCCAACTGATTAAATCTTCGGATACGGACAACGATAAGATATTGCGTTGTTGGGCACGATTGACGTCGGTATTGTTGTTGACCAGTGACAAGTACATTCCTGTTACTGAATCTTTTCGGATACTAAACTTTGTCATGCCACCAGGAAAATCGATGAAACCAGTTTCCGGATCGAAAGAGATGTTTCTTCCCTGGTCATGCACTTTGATGATAGCGGCCTTATCATGAAGCGGGATTGAGTTGAAACGTAAGATGTTCCAGATTTCACCCTCAGGAGTCTCGATAACGTTTCCTTCAAGCCAACCTGGGCGTTCCAGTTCCCCCCACTCTAGCGGTACCCACTGCGGATCAAACGACACTTTATTGCTGATTGTCCAACTATCGGCAATCAGCATGTCTGATTCCAGATCCGCAGATATAACCAAGGACTGAAACCCACTGCCCCAAGTGCAGGGATCACAATCCTCAAAAGCGCGATAAATACGACCATCTTCTATTAGTATTGGTACTGGAGCGCAATGGTAATTTGGGGCAGCACGATAAGGTCCCCCTTTGAAAAGTAATCCGGTTTTTTCGTCTTTAGGATGCGTCCAAGTATAACCACCATCATCACTCCGCCGAATAACAATTGCCCCGTATTGCTGGGAAACACCGATCAAGTATACCGAATGATGATGGATGAAGAGTGAACTCCAGTAGGCATTGGAAATATGGGTAATATTCGACCACGATTTGCCGTCATCATCTGAACGATAGACGCTTGTCAGGTGTTCTTCATCTTCGTGATTACGAGGACAGCCTTGGCCGAAATAATCGTGCGTGACTAGTAGATCCCCATCCAGCAGCCTGATAATGCTTGGACTGCCGAGATACGTCCTCGATTTGAACGACTGAAATTTAATTTGATTAAACTGCATCGATGAATCCTTTATAGCAATTTACAAAGATACCATAATAGCACATATTCCAAACAGATTCCGCGGTTATACCGCCATCAGGAAATATGGGCAAAAATCAATATCATTGTAAATAGCGGACACCCTTTCAGACATTTCATATAGATAATTTTGGATCCTTGTTATAAT
>DTUY01000082.1 GCA_012963885.1 Candidatus Poribacteria bacterium
TATCGGCAGGAACGGGAAAAAACTTTAGGCCTAAAATGAAAAAAACTTGAAAAAAATGAATTTAATTGGATTGGAACAGGATACGGGGGAGTGGTATGGTCTGACAGGAGAAGTGTTTTATACAGTGAAAGCCGGCACTAGATGCCAGTCATATCCCTATTTCTTTAAGACAAACAAGAAACAAATAAACTGGATTCCTAAAATAATAAGCGTTAAAATTTAGGAGAAGAAAAACTGATAGGCAATAAACTAAAAAAACATAATCTATCTAAAGGAAAAGGTAAGATTCATATGTTCTTCTTTGATCCAATCTATTTTGTATTTGTGGCGCCAGGTTTTTTGTTAGCCGCATTAGCGACTATCTTAACCAAATCTACCTTTGCCAAATACTCGAACGTAGCGTCCAGCAAGAGAATAACTGGCGCGCAGGCCGCCAGAGAGATGCTTCAGCGCCATGGCATTCGCGGAGTCAATATTGAACCTACGCACGGCCAATTGACTGATCATTATGACCCCACCACGCAGACTCTGAGACTATCCAAAGGTGTCTATAACAGCTATTCGCTCTCAGCCATTGGTATCGCCTGCCATGAAGCAGGACACGCCATTCAACACGCACACAAGTACACGGCACTATCGCTTAGATCCGCCTTGGTGCCAGCAACCAATCTTTCAACCGGTCTGGCTTTTCCCGCTATTATGTTGGGCATGTTTCTCACCATTGAAATGTTCGTTCTGATCGGGGTCGTCTTATTTTCAATGGGGGTTGCATTCGCACTGGTTACTTTACCGGTGGAATGGGATGCCAGCCACCGTGCCAAAACTGCCATGGTGGAAGCCGGGCTTCTTTCATCGTCGGAAAAAGCGGGTGCCAGTGCCGTCTTAAACGCGGCCTTTCTCACCTATCTGGCGGCGGCGCTAACCAACATACTGATATTGGTCTATTTCCTGTTTCGGTTAGGTATTCTGGGCGGGAGTGATGACTAGAATCAAATCCCTACGAATTAGTAATTGAAGCAGGAAAGAAACTGTCCGGCAAGAAAAACGCAGACGTAAATCACAGAAAAAGAGGTATCAAGAACGTCAAATGGATGAGTTTCGAGTGGTGGTTAAACCGGAACGGACAAAAACAGCCGTGGTCATTCTTTAGTAACTCCATCGATGAAGGATTTGATAAAGTTCAAAGATGGCTTGACCGGGGTTGCTGAGAGCAGAGGAAGTTGGTTAGCAACCTCAAAGAGAGTAATTAAATCCGCTACTGTTCCTCAGGCAACCTCAAAACCGTGTTTTGATAAACAGCATTAGATCCATCCCGCAAGGCAGAAAAGTCTCCTTTATATCCGATAATCGGCAAACGGGGAGACGCAATCGTTCCGATCCCCTGGTCCTCGATCTGATTGATTGAAAATAATACCATCGATCAAAGCCCGATAAATCCCGCCAGTGCTCACCCAGCCAAATAAATTATCATCTTTCAGCTATCGAAATATCGCGCATGGCAGAAATTCTCTCCAACACAGGAGGATGACTATAATTGAGAAATACGTTAACCGGATGCGGCGTCAAATTCCCCAAGTTGGCAACTGAAAGCTTTTTCAGCCCCAGAATCAGCGAATCTGCCAAGCCCAAGGTCTCAACTGCGTAAGCATCAGCTTGATATTCATGTTTGCGAGAGAGATGGTGCATGGCCACGGACAACACAAATTCAATCGGCGAATAGAGGACGCCAAAAAACACAAATCCCGCGTAAATCCGGACATGATCTACTTCGTCCATGCCAAAAGCCTGAAAAAGGGATCGGTTATCAATGAAAAACGATAGTAAGTAAAAGAGCAGTCCGGTATGGAGAATCGAAATCACCATCCCTTTGAAAACATGCTTTTTCTTATAATGACCTACCTCGTGCGCGATGATGGCCACCAATTCATCAACCGAATGCTTCTCGATCAATGTATCGAAAAGCACAATCCGCTTTTTCCTGCCGAATCCACTGAAATATGCGTTTGAATGGGAAGAACGTTTAGATCCATCCATAATAAAGAGATCCGTTAATGGAAACGCCACTTTTTGCGCGTATTGTTGGATGGCATCTTTCAATTCCCCTTCTGGCAGCGGCGTGAATTTGTTGAACAAGGGAGAAATAAAAGTGGTGAAAATTGGTGGTGCGGCCACGATGAAGATGAAAACTAACAGCCAGGCGTAGAGCCAAGCCAATTCAGCAGCTTTATCGAAAAAGTAAAGGATTGATCCCATAATCACAAAGCCTAAGAAAACACTCAGAAGATATGTCTTTAGTTTATCCAAGATAAAAGTCCGAATCGTTGTTTGATTAAATCCGAATCGTTCTTCAATCACAAAAGTGTTGTACAGGGAAAAAGGCAGTGAAAGCCAATCGCTAGCCAGGAAAAGTATGGAAAAAAAGATTAAGCCAGTCAGAATAGGAGATAATTCAAAGCTGCGGACAAAAATATCCAAAACGTTAAAACCACCCATCAGGATAAAAGCTAGCATAACAATCAGGCCAACACTGGAGGATACATAGGCAAATTTTGTATTGGCATGGGTATACTGCTGCGATTTCCGGTATTGTTCCTGATCATAGAAACCGTCAAATTCAGCCGGTAAATCCGGAGTCATTGCTTTTAGATTGAAGTACCTAGTGACACACCGAATTAAATACTCACCAACCAGTGCAACAATGATAATGCTCAGATAAATTTCCATCTTATGTCAGTATTAAGGGAATCGTCTGTTATTCGGAACTTAGAACTCCGGATCAGGAATTTCCGTTTCATCAGGTTGAGTGTCCAGTTCAGAGGCAATACGGCGTTCAGGCTGCCGGGGATCGGCATCAACGAGTCCATACAACTCAATCTCCTGTGCGTAAGGGTATCCCCGCTTAATTCCGCTATAGCGGCGAACGTTGGGATCAATACTCATGGCCGATCTAAAATCTTTTCCCACCCGTTTGTCATCCAAGGTACCTCCAATGCGGAAACGTATGGCGTCAGTAACACAAGTGGCACGGAAATCGATGGTTGTACTCTGATTGTCTTTGATCTTTTTGATCCTTCGCCAGCTATCCGCATTGCCCAAACCGGCGTAGACGATAATATCTTCGAAATTGGTTCCGCGAATGACAATACGGTGGATGGCTTTTCGTTCCGGCAGGGTGAGGATGATTTCCTTCCAGCGTCGTCCAACAGTATCCAGATCACCATCAATCATCTCTGGCGATGTACAGGCAGTTCCTTCAAGCAGAGCATAATTCTGACTCCAGGTCTGTTCAGGAAACAGGCTACTGACTAAACTGCTCTTACAGCCGGAAATTCCATATGCCATAACCATGATAAAAAAAATCAGATTAAAACGGATTCTCATTTGTGTCTTCTTGGCTAGGATCAGCCTAGCCGGATTCCCACTTTCCATCAAGTCCCTTCCGAACAACATCTTTCTCGCTGTAACCGCCATAAGCACTCGGCATATTAAGCGCAATACCGAGTAGTGTTTGCAATTCAGGAGATGTTATCTCCGGGAATCGCTCTTCGGTGGCATGAGGCATCCATGTTTCAAAACGTTTCATCCAATAGTGACCATAAGTTGGAAAAATCGCCCGACGGACTTTGTCAGATCGATTGCCGCCGCCCCGGTGCCAAGTTGTGCAGTCAAAAATGACCGCGGTTCCAGCTGGAACCGTCAAGCGCAATTCATCTGGCAGGTTATTGGCGTCTTTCGGAGGTGGTTTCCCATGCTTATGGGAACCGGGAACCACGCAGATTGGACCGTTATCTGCCGTTAAGCCATCCAAATACACGCCAACATTCAACATCAACGGACGATCGCAATAAAAGGTGAAGTCCGCGTGCCATCCTTGATCCGGCGTATCTGGTTGACGAGCAATACCATCAAACTGCAGGAGTTGCGGTTGAGACTCCAAGATCGATTCAATAGCGGACACCAATACGGAATGATTGGCCACGTCCAGGAAGGTAATGTCGTGATCCAGCAAATTCCGGTACCCCTCCAATTGATCAAAAGCATGACAAATTTGAGCCAACAGATCTGCTTCTAACATCCGTTCAATAATGTAATATCCATTTTTGTTAAATTCTTCCTTTTGAGATAAAGTAAGCATCGCCTAACCTTTAATTGCTCCACTGGTTAATCCACCAACAAACTCTTTTTCAAGTGAGAAAAACAGGATAGCTGGAGGGATAATAGCCAGCAGTGTGCCCGCTAGAAAAATCCCGTATTGTTGATCATAAAGGTCAACGTATTGATTTAAGGCAACTGTTAACGTTAACTTTGATTGAGTTTGAATAAACACATCGGGAGCGATAAAGGCATTCCAGCTGCCAAGAAAACTGATCAGGCAAAAAGCGGCAGTTATTGGGCGTACAAGCGGCATCACAATATTAAGATATATCCCAAACTCGCTACAGCCGTCGATCCGTGCAGCTTCGATTAGGGTGTTGGGCACCGAAAAGAACGCCTGCCGAAACAGGAACATACCAAAAGCGCTACATGCCCCCGGAACAATTAGTGCCCAGTAGGTATCCATCCAGTTTATCTTGTGTATCAGATGGTAGAGTGGTGAAAGGAGAAGCATGGCCGGAATCATCATAGTGCCAAGCATGAAAAGTATAAGGAAGTTTCTACCACGAAACTCATATTTGGCAAGAGCATACCCGCCCAAGGACGAAAAGAATAGTGTAACGACCGTGGAAGTACTGGCTAAAAAAAAGGAATTAACGATATACTGCCAAAAATAGATAGCGCCTTCCAGTGTTTCTTCCTTTTCAAAAAGCTTTTTTAGGTTAGTAAAGTTAATGGTCTGGCTCGACCATTCTGTAACTGGAGGTAGGAAAGTGTACGCCATCAACACTTCCGGATCTTTAAAAGCAGAACAGATCAGCCAGAAAAAAGGAGCCAGGATCAGGGCAGCGATACTGGCCAGCACCAAGTAACGGAGATACACTAAGGCGACCTGCTTGCCTCTAGGCATGAAAGGAACAAAATATAAGAATAAAAAGACGAAGCCAAAGAACAAAAATGCTAAGTGCGTATTATTCATAAAGCTTATTCTGTCTCCAACCCACGACCAATCTTCATTTGCATGAAGCTGATGGTAAAGATAATAATAGCTAACAACCAACCGATAGCGGCACCTGTCCCAAGGTCGCCTGCTTCAAAGGCAGTACGATACAAATAGCCAACTATCGTCAGCCCAGAATCCTTTGGCCCGTAACCGGCAACTCCGGCAGCGTTTTGCAGTAAGGCATAAGGCAATTCGAACAATTGGTAGGAGCCTATCGTGCTCATAACAACCACAAAGAGTGCAACCGGTTTAATAGCTGGAAACGTGACAGCCCAAAACAGTTGCCAGGGGTTCGCACCATCGATCAAGGCTGCTTCCTCCAAATTCTGATCGACATTTTGGAGTGCAGCCAGAAAATAAATCATATTGAATCCAACATACATCCACATGGCGGCAATAATTAAGGCAGGCATTACCAGATTAGGATTTTCGAGCCATCTTTTTTCCAATCCCCAACCAATTACTTCCTGCAAGAATCGATTAAACATACCGTATCGCGGCATAAAAATGATACTAAAAATAATGCCAACAAAGATCTGTCCAACCAGATAGGGACTGAACAAAATCAGTCGAAATACCCCTTTCAGACGATCCTTTTTAGAATTCAACAACAACGCCATTCCTAAAGATAACGGAAGTTGCACCAATACAGAGGCAAGTGCGAATACTGTGGTATTCCAAACTGCGATATGAAAATCTCCGTCGGCCAGAACAAAAACAAAGTTTTCCAAACCAACAAAATTCCAGCTCTTTGGGCCGTTGGTTTGGTAGAATGCCAGAATAATGGCATAAATAAACGGATAAATAAAAAAGATAAGCGTTAAGACCAGATAAGGGCTTAAAAACAGCCAAGGTGCGGTCCGTTTATTCAGCCGTTCTTCCCATTTTGCCATATGCTATACCTAATGCTCATTCATCTATTGATTGGCAATCTGCCGACGGTAAAATATGTTGTGCTGCGCTCTGTTTTCAACATAGGCAGAAACCCGAACCAATTCCTTTTTGGTGTATTCCCTCAACTCATCATCACCATTTTTATCATAGTATAAAGCCGCATTGATAAAGACTTCGTTTAGTTTGTTTCTGGCTAATTCATAGTATGGGCTGGCATAGTTGGATGGAACATCTTTTGCCATCTTAGCGTACAAGGTGCCAATTGGCTGGTAAGTGTAAAAGGGAACAGGTTCCTTAAATTCCGGTAGGTCCCAGGCGTCTTTAACCGGTGGAATAATGTAAGATGCCTTGAATCTTTTGCCAAGATCTTCAGCTTTTAGATACAGAACTTTAGCAAATTCCCAAGCTAGTTCCTGATTCTTACAGGCTTTGGTGATTGCCAGTCCTGTTCCGCCCCAGGTACTGACGCGTGACCCCCCGATTTCCCAAGCAGGTAATGGCATCAATTTCATCTTGCCACTAAGATGCGGGGTATCTGTCTCAAAATATTTGGCTCTCCAGTCCGGGCAGAAATAGAACAGTACCAAGCCATCAGTGACAGTTTTGGCTAAAGTTTGCCCCCAACCGGCGGAGAAGGCAATCCGGTTTTTCCCGCGACTCTGATGGATGTACCAGATAATGGTGTCCACCACGGTATGGTTGTTGATTTTCAGTTGTCCATTTTTAGTAAAGAGGGGTTCCCTACGTTGAAGAAGAAGCGGTGTCAGCATATCACCGTTAGCCGGCAGGTCAAGCGCATACCGATCCGGATTGCCATCGCCGTCAAGGTCGCTGGTAATCCGTCGTCCCATTTCGGTAAAGTCATCCCAAGTTTGAAGTGTATGCACATCAATTCCAAGTTCCTCTACCAAATCGCTCCTATAGCAAAGCATCAGCGGATGTACGTCATGCGGCAAGGCAAAGATTCTTCCTGACCTAGAAAGGCGGCTATAACGCGATTCAACGAAGCGGCCATATAAGCCTTCTTCATGCAGCCGATCGGTTAGATCAACAAAACCGACATCTTCGATTGGACCTTTGGTAAAGGTTCCCATAGTATCAGCAAGAACCTCAACTACATCTGGAACATTAGCATTTGTCAGAAACGCGTTTTGCAATCGGCTTTTCACTGTTCTGGCGGAAACCAATTGCAACTGAACTTTCACTCCATGCTCTTTTTGAAAATCCTTCGTAGCTTCTTCATAACCTTCCATATGGCTTCTGGCAAAGGAGACAAAAACCAAGTCCGGTTTTTCACCTCTTTTTGAAAGAGCGATTACGAGATTAAAAATCCCCGTCAGGATAGCTATCAGCAGTATCCAAAAGGGTACTTTCCCATATGGAAATTTAGGCATTACCATTCCAGCATCTAAAAATTATAACAGGGCTTTATCCGTGTTGAAATCGAAAAAATGGGCCCGATCCATAGCCACAGCCAACTCTATCTTTTCACCAACCATATATTTTTTATGTGAAGAGACTCGGCTAACGAAACTAGTCGTTTCTGACTTCAAGTAAACATAAGTTTCCGCACCCATTGGTTCAACCACATTAACAACAGCCGAAATCTGTCCAACTGTTTCACTGTTTTCAGCTACGGTTGATCCGATGTGCTCTGGACGAATCCCAAGCACAATTTTCTGTTTATCAAACTGCCTAAGCTTGTCCACTTGCTGTTGAGCGATTTGAAGCTGTAACCCATCTTCAGATAGAAAAGCCATCGACGAATTCTGACCAAGAACCTGCCCGTTAAAGAAATTCATTGGAGGTGTCCCAATAAAACTGGCCACGAATTTGTTTACCGGTCGATCATAGAGAGTAACAGGATCCGCAACTTGCTGTATCAAGCCCTCGTTCATCACCACAATTCGATCCCCCATCGTCATGGCCTCAACCTGATCATGGGTAACATAGATCATGGTGGTATCTATTTCGTTATGCAGTTGACTCAGTTCAACACGCATTTGTACACGCAACTTGGCATCCAGATTAGACAACGGTTCATCAAACAGAAAGACAGCAGGTTGACGAACAATCGCTCGACCAACAGCTACACGTTGACGTTGCCCACCTGATAAAGCTCTGGGTTTACGATGAAGTAAATCGGTCAATCCTAGCACTTGAGCGGCATCATTGATCCGTGTTTCTATTTCAGCTTTTGGATACTTTCGCAATTTGAGACCGAACTCCATATTTTCTCGGACAGACATGTGCGGATAGAGCGCATAATTCTGAAATACCATTGCGATATCTCGGTCCTTCGGCGAAACATGATTGACAACAAGATCACCTATCGAGATTTCACCATCTGTAATCTCTTCCAATCCCGCAATCATACGAAGTGTGGTGGACTTACCACAACCTGAAGGCCCTACCAGCACGATAAATTCACCATCCTCGATCACCAAATTAAAGTTTTCTACCGCCTTGACGTCACCAGGATAGATTTTTTCCACATCGACTAAAGTAACAGTTGCCATCTTTCCCTATTCTCTTGAATTGCCACAGCGTATATTCGCAATGCAACGTCAGCAAATAGCCAACATTCACCTGTTTCCGCATATTATAATTTGGGTTTCATTCTGTGGCTCTACCACATTATTTATTATCTTTACTATTATCATATTTGCCCGTTCGATTGAACAAAGTATACTGGAAATTCAAACTTCAGTCCACAGTTATGATACACTATACAAAGTAAATTGGATTTAGAATTCAACAAGCATATAGATTCAAAAGGATAAGCGGTGTGGAACAGCGAAAAGTTTTTTTTGAAGAAGGGTATTTGATTATTGAAAACCTGTTATCCTCCCAAGAAATCGAAAAATGTCAAAATGAAATAGAAAGATTGCATCTGCAATGTAAAGAATTCCTGACCCAAAATGATCCAAGGAAAAATCATTTCCAAATGGAACCGTTTCGCGAAAAGCCCAATTGTGACGACGGCCTTCCAATTCTACGAAAGATTGAGGGTACACGGGACTTATCCGCGACTTTCGATCAACTAGCAAAACACCCTAGCTTGGTAAAAACAGTACAAACTCTTATTGGTGAAAATCTGCTTCTTTTCCGCAGTACATTGATGCTTAAACCTGCATTCCATGGCTCAGCACATGGACTACATCAAGACTCAGCATATTGGCCAATGGAACCGCCAAAATTAGTTACTGTAAGCATTGCAATTAATGATGCAACTACCGAAAATGGTTGCTTCAAAATTATACCACGTAGTCATAAGTGGGGACTCCGTGAATGGGGCGGCATCGCCCGAAGACACGATGACCCAATTACTGACCGGAATGACGTAGATCCTGCAGACCAAGTTGAGGTTCCGCTTAAGGCTGGTAGCGCGCTTCTTTTTCATAGTTTGATGGTACACGGTTCTGGCGCAAACTTGTCCTCCAAACCGAGAAATACCGCACTCTACGCTTATTTCTCATCGGACGTTCGATACAAACCGCGTGGTGGCAAGTCTATGCAAAAAACCTTTCCGGTTATTGCTGGACTCAACGGAAAAACTGAGTTGACGCTAACTTCAGGAGAATCATAGGAACAGGTTAAGATTTCGTGGCTGAACAAATTCTTAAACAGATTATCGAATTCCTGAAGACGCCAGCGGGACACTGGATCATCCTCACCTCTGTCAGTGTCATTGGTTTATGGATCGTCTATAACCAGAAACGACAAATACCCGAACTCACACTTGAACAGGTCCAGGACGACAGCTGGTTCATCACACGGGACGATAACCATCGGCTGGCCATCATCGTGGCTTTGAAATTAACCAATAAGTCAGGCGGCCCCATCATATTAAAAAATTGCCGCTTAAGTGGATACTCCCCCAAAGATTTATCGACCAAATTGGTTGTTACAGGACATGACAAAGCCTTTGAGTTAGAACTCCCCGAGTATGACCAATTCGTTGTAGGCAGTAACTACGTTGTCAATCCATACACGGAATGCAAAATATGGATGTACTACGAATCAAGAATTGTCACCATGACTGGGATGCTAAAAACACAGGTTATCGTGAGAGATACAAATCGAAAACGCAAATCAATTCATGTCAGTATCCCGCGCCAGGAGCAGCAGATTCTTATCTATCGAGAAGAAGCGATGCGATATTGAACTTCACTTGTCAAGATTTGACCTAATATGCTATGTTTAGCGGAAGATCCGGAATCACAGTTTCATCGTGAACATTATCGAAATTACGTAATCTCAAACATGCTTCTCACATCCCGACATATTTCTTAAGATCATGAACACATTTTCAAAGCGCTTAGATCGCTTGCCACCCTACATGTTCGGCAAGCTTAAGCAATTGACACACGACAGAAGACAACAAGGCATAGATGTGATTGATCTTGGTATGGGAAATCCGAGTGAGCCAACACCATCGGACATAATTGATAAATTGTGCGAAGCTGCATATCATCCTAAAAACCACCGCTATTCAGCCTCAAAAGGCATCTTTAACCTGAGACGTGAAATCTGCTGGTACTATGAACGAAGATTCGGTGTACAATTAGATCCAGACCACGAAGCGATGTCCGTGATTGGTACAAAAGAAGGATTGTCGCATCTCGCACTGGCATTAATTGATGAGGGTGATTTGGCACTTGTGCCTAACCCAACCTTTCCAATCCATATCTATAGTATAATACTTGCGGGTGGTAGTGTTATTAGTATCCCACTACACGCTGAAAATGAGTTTGTACCAAGCCTGACAGAAATCACACGCGATATATTGCCTAGGCCGAAAGTGCTAATCTTGAGTTTTCCTCACAATCCAACTGGAGCAGTTGTGAGTATCGACTTCTTCAAGGAAATTGTGGATTTCGCTCGAAGAAACGACATCATCGTGATCCACGATTTGGCTTACGCAGATATCGTTTTTGATGGGTATCAAGCTCCAAGCCTCCTGCAAGTCAAGGAAGCAAAAGATGTTGGAATTGAATTTTTGTCGCTTTCTAAATCCCACAACATGGCAGGATGGCGTTGTGGGTTTGCAGTCGGTAACCGAGACTTAATTAGCGCGCTGGCAAAAATTAAGGGATATTATGACTACGGTATTTTCGCTCCAATCCAAATAGCATCAATAGTTGCCCTCAGGATTAAGGAAGAAATTGTCAAGGAAAATGCTAGTGTTTACGAAAAGCGGCGCAACATTCTAGTTGAAGGTTTAAACCGTATTGGGTGGGAGGTCCAAAAGCCGAAAGGAACTATGTTTGTCTGGGCAGCTATTCCCGAACAACATAGTCACCTCAACTCATTTGACTTTGCTATGAAGCTTCTGAATGATGCTGAAGTGTGTGTTTCTCCGGGGGCAGGATTCGGCCATAATGGCGAAAATTATGTCCGAATTGCATTAGTGGAAAACGATGATCGTATTCGACAAGCTATCCGACAAATTCGACGTGCGCTGTTCTAACCCTCAAACAACATAGATCTAGGAATTCACACCAGCTGAATATAACCCATTTCAGCACCGTCGCCTTTTCTGGTTTTTCCCCGAATTACACGTGTATATCCGCCGTTTCTGTCCTGATAGCGCGGTCCAAGCTCATCAAATAGTTTCTGTAGTACTTCATGCTTGCTAATTATTTCTTGACCATTGACATCAGGTCTAAGAGGTCTTTTCTTATCATGTAGCCTCTTACCATAAACCATTTTTGCTGCTTGACGACGTGCATGCAAATCACCTCTTTTAGCCAGAGTGATCAGCTTCTCAGCAATACCGCGAAGCTCTTTGCACTTTTGCAGAGTTGTGCAAATTTGCTCGTGTTCAAATAGCGCAGTAACTTGGTTGCGAAACAATGATTTACGATGGCTACTTGTTCTACCAAGTTTTCTCCCTTTCTTCCTATGACGCATCCTCTATTCCCTCGCTATTCGGTACTTTCTCTTCGTCGAAGGTCATTCCGAAGTGTAGACTCATTTCATCAAGAATTTCTTTAATCTCATTAAGGGATTTCTTGCCAAAATTGCGGAACTCTAACATTTTCTTCTCATCAAGAGAAACAAGATCTCGGATAGTGGTAATATTGGCAGCATCAAGACAATTAGCTGATCTGACCGACAATTCTAGTTCAGCAACTGGTCGAGACAGATACTTTTCAAGTTGGAGCTTGTCTTGGTCAATCTCGGGAACCTGCTCGACATAATTTTCGTCGAAATCACTGAAGAGTTGAAACTGATCAAGTAAAATCTCAGCTGCCTGAGTAACAGCATCCTTAGCAGTAATAGAACCGTCTGTAGACACTTCCAAAATTAACCTGTCATAGTTAGTGATAGATCCAACACGTGTCCCTTCAACTTTGAAATTCACCTTAGTTACAGGGGAAAATTTTGTGTCTATCGGAATAATTCCTTCAGTCAGCTCTTCTTCTATTATTTCGCCGGCAAGGGCATATCCTCTTCCTACACATACTCGCATCTCAATGCTTAACCCATCACACCGATCAAGTGCAGCAATATGCTGGTCCGGATTAATAATTTCAATTTGACTGTTTGGTCGAATATCAGCAGCGGTTAACTCTGTGGAACCTTGTGCGTTGAGATACAATGTAACCAATTCATCCGAAAGAAAGCGAAAACGGATCGCCTTAAGGTTTAATATAATTTGGAGAAGATCTTCGCGAACACCTTCAACTGTTGAATACTCGTGGCTTGCTCCTTCAACAGCAATCGCATAGATCGCCGCGCCACTAATACTGGAAATTAAGACACGCCGAAGCGCGTTACCAAGTGTAGTACCAAACCCACGGGCAAGAGGTTCGGCAATGAACCGGCCATAGTCAGGCCTCAAAGTTTCCTGATCCGCGAGCAGTCGTTTAGGCTTATTAATTTCTAACCTTGTCATCAATTTCCCTTCATACAAATTTATCAACTAATACATACGTTCTAGGCATAGATCAGACACCTAAACAGATTCATACACGCCGACGTTTGGGGGGACGGCAACCATTGTGTGGAATGGGTGTAACATCCTTCATGGAAGTAATCTCCAAACCAGCAGATACAAGCGCGAGAATGGCTGATTCCCTTCCGGATCCAGGCCCCTTCACCCGCACTTCGACACGTTTAAGGCCGTGTTCCATAGCTTTCCTGGCACAATCATTCGCAGTTTGTGATGAGGCAAAAGGAGTTGATTTCCTAGCCCCACGAAAATTCTGTCCAGAGGTTGCCCAAGCCAGAACATTACCATTAGGATCAGTGATAGTAACAATTGTATTGTTGAATGTTGCCTGAATGTGAGCAATACCCTCAGGGACATTCTTCTTCTCTCTCCTTCTATTCGATCTCAAACCTGTCTCCTGCCTGCTGAATTTAATCTGAGGTTAAACCTTGCGACCAGCTTCCTTAGCCTTACGACCGACAGAGATAGTTCTGGCCTTACCTTTGCGAGTTCGAGCATTCGTGCTTGTGCGCTGGCCTCGAACCGGCAAACTTCGGCGATGACGCAAACCACGATAACTATTAATGTCATTTAATCGTTTAATGTCTAAATCGATTTCGCGCCTTAGATCGCCTTCAAGCCTGTAATCGCTACTGATCTCAGTACGTATCTGACTCAGGTCGTCTTCTGTAAGATCCTGAATCTTAGTGGATGGATCAATTGCAAGATTCTCAACGACGCTAGAAGCCGTAGCCCGACCAATACCATAGATATATGTTAGTGCAATATCAACTCTCTTATTTCTGGGTAAATCAACACCTGCTATTCTAGCCATAATCCTTATATCACCCCTGTCTTTGTTTGAGTCTCGGATTTTTTTTATTGATGATATATATTCTTCCCCTGCGCTTCACAACCTGACAATCTTTACTTCTGCTTTTGATTGACGCTCTAACCTTCATTCAACCTCCTTTATCTTCTTCTACGCCCTTTCACACGTTGATTTTTTAAAAAACCCTCATAATGCCGTGTGGTAAGATATGATTCGATTTGAGAAACAGTATCTAAGACAACACCAACGACAATTAGAAGCGACGCCCCCGACACCATGGTACCAATCTTAAGTACACCTTCAAAGATCATCGGTATCACAGCAATACCTGCCAGAAAAAGAGCTCCCGGCAGTGTAATACGTGTCAAGGTACTGTTTATATACTCAGCAGTATTGTTACCTGGACGTACTCCAGGAATAAATCCACCATACTTACGAAGATTTTCTGCCATTTCAACAGGATTCACTTGTACCGCGGTATAAAAATAAGTAAATCCAACAATAAGAGATGCATACATAAGAACATAAAATGGATTAGAGGAACTAAAAAGACTCTGAGCACTTTGAATCCATTTCCAAGAACTCGGCAAAAATCCAAGCATTGTGGGAGGAAACTGCATTAAGGTCACGGCAAAGATAATTGGAATCATTCCTGCAGTATTAACTCTCAAGGGAATATGCGTCGTTTGACCGCCATACACTTTTCGTCCAACAATTCTCCTGGCGTATTGCACTGGAATTTTCCGAACCGCTAATTGAATAAAAACAGTTCCCATAATTGCTACGACGATAAGCCCTAAAAACAGAACAAGTGCAGGAATCTTCAGTGTGCCTTCTATCAAACTGCTAACTAAACGAAAAGCTCCAGGTACGAGCCCAGACACAATCCCAACTGTAATAATCATAGAAATCCCTTGACCAATTCCATGTTCGGTAATCTGTTCACCCAACCACATAACGAACGCGGTACCTGCCATTAAGGTAATCATAACGAGGAGCGTCCACCCTAATGTCGGGTTTAATACGACCGGTTGATCCGACCCAATGGCTGCTGGGTTTCTCAGCATAGTACTGATACCAACGCCCTGAACTATACTTAAAATAACTGTCCCATATCGGGTGTATTGGACAATCTTTTTCCGACCGCCATCCTCCTTCGATAGCTTTTCTAAGGACGGGATCACAACGGTAAGAAGTTGCATTGCGATCGAAGCACTGATATAAGGCTGAATACCAAGTGCAAATATGGTCATCTGTTTGAAAGCACCACCGGAAAAAAGGTTAATAAAACCAATTACATTACTCCCGGCTTTACCAAAACGACCAGCTAGGTTTTCAAAGAAAACTTCTAGTGCCTTATCATCAACACCCGGCAGCGTAATATGCGCGCCAACCCGATAGACAATCAACAATAAAGCCGTAAAAACGATACGCTTTTTTAATTCCGGAATCTTAAAAGCATTCCGAAGTGCTTTAACCAACTAAATTTCCTCTGCCGTTCCACCCACTGCTTCTATCTTCTCAACAGCTGTTTTCGAGAATTTATGAGCTTGAACCGTTAGTTTCTTTTCGATCTCACCATCACCTAAAATCTTTACCTTTGAGTTTTTGCCTTTAACAATTCCTGACTCAAACATCGTTTTAAGCGAAACGGTTGCGCCATCCTCAAACGTGTTCAGTGTCTGAATATTAACAACGCTATACTCAATCCGTACATGGCCAGTTCTGCGGGGACCACTTTTTGGAATACGTCGAACTAACGGCATTTGTCCGCCCTCAAACCAAGCCGGGATTGACACACCCGATCTCGATTTCTGTCCCTTATGACCACGTCCACATGTTTTGCCTAGACCAGACCCATGACCACGACCAACCCGCTTTTTTGAGTGCCTTGAATTTTTCGGAGGCTTAAGCTCGTTTAATTTCATTTCTATTTTTATCTTTCCTTAATTAGCCTCGGATTTCCTCAACAGTTTTTCCCCGTAGACGAGCAACTTCCTCAATCCTTTTCAAGCTTTTGAGGCCTTGCATCGTTGCCTCCGCCGTATTCTTCATATTACGACTACCGATTCGTTTCGTTAAGACGTTTCGAACACCAGCAAATTCCAAGATCACACGCGTAGCCAAGCCCGCAACAATTCCCGTACCTGGCCTCGCTGGTCTTAGAACCACTTTTGAAGCTTTAAAATAACCAACAATCTGATGTGGAATAGTACCGTCTACAAGTGGAATACGAACTAAATTCTTTTTCGCATCAACCATACTTTTCCTAATCGCTGATGGCACGTCTTTGGCGCTGGCAAATCCGATACCGACTAAACCTTCCCGGTTGCCGACTGCCGTTAGTGCATTGAAACTGGGTGTCCTCCCACCTTTACGAACGCGCATAACGCGGTTAATCCCAATTAACCGCTCTTCGAGCTCTAATGACTCCGGATCGTTTTCCTTATTCAACAACGAAATCTCCTCGATTTTAGATGATATCCCTGATCATGAAAAAAGGTTAGAATTTCAAACCGCCTTTTCTGGCTGCTTCAGCAAGGGCTGCTATCCGTCCATGATAGAGGTTGCCTCCACGATCGAAAACCACTGATTCTATGTTGCGATCTTTTGCTTTCGCAGCAATTAATCCTCCCACCTGCTCCGCTGCTGAGACTTTTTTGCCTTCAGCAGGCAAAACATCTCGCAATTCAGGAGAAAGAGTGGACGCTGCTGCCAGTGTAGTACCTTCCGCATCATTAATAACCTGCGCATAAATGTGTTTCAAACTTCGAAAAACAACCAAACGTGGTACTCGTTCAGTACCATAAATTCTACCTCGTATGCGCGTTTTTCGTTTTCTAAGGTTATGCTGTTTCTTCTTTATTCGACTCAACGGATTTACTCCGAATTTTTCAAATATCCATATAATTGAAATGATGATGGTAACGTCAAACCGTTATACAGCGGTCTTCCCTTCTTTATTCCTCACCTGTTCGCCTTCGTAACGAATGCCTTTTGAAGGTTTATAAACTTCAGGCTTCTTAATTTGACGGATTGAAGCTGCTACCTGACCTACCATTTGCTTATCAATGCCTTTAATGCTAATAGGAATATGGGGTAGTCCATCAATATTTTCGGAGGGATCAACGATAACCGTAACTCCGTCAGGAGGAGTGAAGGTAACAGGATGAGAATACCCGACATTTAAAACCAGACAGTTTTGACGGTCGATTTCAGCACGGTAACCAACACCAACAACGTAAAGTTTTTTCTCAAACCCTTCACTGACACCAACAACCATATTAGCAATCAGACTCCTCGATAATCCATGTAAGGCTTTGTCTTCCTTTCCATCTGTCTCCCTCTCAAAACGGATGGTCCCATCAGTAATACTCGCTTTAATATTTTTAGGAACAGCCCAATCTAACTTTCCTTTAGGCCCTTCAACCGCAACCCCACCATTGTCTCTTAATTCGACTTTAACATTGGCCGGAATTTGAATTGGCAAATTTCCGATTCGAGACACTGCACTTTTCCTTTTACTTAATACTTAATACTTAATTGTAGCCCCTTACCAGACGTAGCAGAGGACTTCGCCGCCGATTCTTTCCCTCCGACACTGCTTTCCAGTTTTCACACCATGGGAGGTTGATAACACGGAAACACCTAAATCTCCATATACTCGTGGAATTTTTGTGGCACCAGCATAAACACGCCTACCCGGCTTACTAACCCGACGAATCCCAGAGATAACCTTTTCTTGATTATCATCATACTTCAAATATATTCTTAAAATACCTTGTTTGCGATCTTCAATTAATCTGTAACTACGAATATAACCTTCTTCATGTAATATCCGTGCAACTTCCATTTTTAACTTGGACGCAGGAATCTCAACCCGTTCATGTCTAACCATGTTAGCATTACGGATACGAGTCAACATATCTGCGACAGGATCTGTCATTGACATTGGTCTCTACCTCTACCAGCTGGCTTTTCTGACACCAGGGATTTTTGCTGCTCTTGCAAGTAAGCGGAAACAAATTCGACACAACTCAAATTTTTTAAGATACCCGCGCGACCGTCCACATTGACGACAACGATTATATTTTCGAACTCGAAATTTTGGTACTCTCTTTTGTCTTGCAACCTGAGCCTTAGTTGCCAATTAGTTTCTCCTTAAATAATGGTTTTGTATGTTTTATCTTCTAGGCACGTTCTTGCAACGGCATCCCCATTAGATTCAGTAATTCATAGGCTTCCTCATCCGTCTGTGCAGTCGTTACTATCGTTATGTTTAAACCTCTCACTTCACTGACTTTATCGTACTCAATTTCCGGAAAAATAATCTGTTCCTGAAGTCCCAGAGAGTAATTCCCACGACCGTCAAAGGAGTACGGAGATATACCACGAAAATCACGGATCTGTGGTATAACAACATTAGCAAGCTTATAAAAGAAACCATACATCCGATCCCTACGCAACGTAACGCGACACCCAATTGACATACCTTGCCTCAGCTTGAAGTTGGACACCGACTTTTTAGCTTGGGTGATGACTGCGCGCTGACCAGCAATTAAACTCAACTCCTCGACCGCGTCTTCCAACAATTTCGGTGTTTGAATAGCCTCACCAACTCCGATGTTTAAACTTACTTTTTCAAGCCGCGGGACTTGCATCACATTCTCATACCCAAAACGATTGATTAATGCAGGTGTAACTTCCTGCTGATATAGTAACCTTGCCGGATGATCCATTCAATATACCTTATGATGTACGTTCAACGCTTTCATTATCTACAACTGAGATTCTTTCTCGGAAAATCCTCTTTCTGCCGCCGACTTCTTTTTCCACAACACGTTGTTTAGTCCGGACAGGCTTATCCGTCCTAGGACAAACCACCTTCAAATTTGATACGTGAACTGTGCCTTCTATCTCCACAACACCTCCCTGTTGTGTTTGTGGATCAGGCCGCGTGTGCTTTGTTATAAAATTAACACCTTCAACAATAGCACGCTCTTTTCCAACAAAAACCTGAAGGATTTCACCTTTTTTCCCCTTGTCCTTTCCACTTAAGACTAAAACATGATCTCCTATCTTAACGTGTAGTTTTCTCTGAGCCACAAGTCCCTCCTCAACGCGATACTAATCGAAATACCGCAAAATTTCAAATAGCTTCCGGTGCTAAAGACACAATTCGAGTAAAATCCTTATCGCGCAATTCGCGAGCAACAGGCCCAAAGACGCGTGTCCCCAGAGGTTGATTTTGCGGATCGAGTATAACCGCCGCATTGTCATCAAACTTAATGTAAGACCCATCTGATCTACGATATTCTTTTGCTGTCCGTACAACAACAGCACGAACAACACTCCCTTTCGGTACTTGACTGTTTGGGACAGCTTCTTTCACGCTAGCAACTATAATATCACCCACTCTGGCGTAACGCTTGCGACTTCCACCAAGAACTTTGATGCACATAATCCGCTTAGCGCCAGAATTATCAGCAGAATCTAACATCGTATAAGTCTGAATCATCTTAAAACTCTATAGCCAATCTTAATATTGTATCTCATTCGACTTTTGAAACAATGCGCTGTAACCGCCATCTTTTCCGATGACTTAAAGGCTTGCTTTCAACAATTCGCACGACATCACCAATCTGGCATTGATTACTCTCATCATGAGCCAAGACTTTTTTGGTTCGCCTTATGATTTTTTTATAAACAGGATGTTGGTAGGTGCGTTCCACGGCCACTGTAATGCTTTTGTCCATTTTGTCACTTGTCACTGTACCTGTTCGAACTTTCCTATTACCCCTACGAGCATTGCTATCTGACAATTTAATTTCCCTTATCTCTCAATTCCGAGGCTACGTTCACGTAGAATTGTCTTGGCACGAGCTACATTTCTACGCACTTTCTTTAATTGGGATGTATCATCAAGCTGACTGAGAACATTCCGGAATTTTAAACTGAATAGCCCCTCCTCCAAATCATTTAAATCACTTTCCAGCTCTTCTGTTGGTTTAGCGCGCAATTCTGCTGTGTTCATTGCTTAACCTGCTTCCTCTGATGATCTAGTAACAAATTTGGTCTTGAAAGGCAACTTATGAGAGGCTAGACGCATTGCCTCCTTAGCCTCATCAAATGGAATCCCACTTAATTCATACAAAATTCGTCCTGGTTTAATAACTGCTACCCAGTACTCAGGTGGTCCTTTACCACTCCCCATGCGCGTTTCCGCAGCTTTTTGTGTTATAGGCTTATGTGGGAAAATTTTAATCCAGACCTTTCCACCACGACGAACATAACGCGTCATCGCGACACGTGCCGATTCAATTTGGCGACTCGTCATCCAACCAGATTCAAGGGCCTGCAAACCATACTCACCAAAATTAATCCTTGATCCTTTGACAGGTGCTCCACGTCGTCTGCCTTTTTGGATTTTACGATATTTTGTACGCTTTGGCATCAGCATAAGACTTTATCCTTTCTAAAGCGAACACTTAGGAACCATATAACTTGAGCCCAACATTAATTCCCATCCTCTGGATTCGACGCCCTGGCCCTACGCGGTCTGCGCCTTCGACTATCACCGGATGAAGGAAGCTGTGAAACGCGACTTGCTGAAGCATCTTCAGCAAATGGGTCTCCAATTATTTCTCCTTTAAAAATCCACGTTTTGATTCCAATCGTCCCGTAGGTTGTAGCAGCTTCAGCAAACCCATAATCGACGTCTGCACGCAAAGTATGTAGCGGCACACGACCTTGAATCGCAGACTCACTCCGAGCCATCTCGGCACCACCAAGACGACCACTAACGGCAATTTTAACGCCTTGGGCACCCGCTTTCATTGAAGATTCAATAGTTTTCTTCATTGCTTGCCTAAAATTAGCACGGCGCAGAATCTGCATTGAAACCGCTTCGGCAACAAGTTGCGCATCAAGTTCTGGCCTCTTAATCTCCTCAACCTCAATCCGAACAGGTCTTCCGATAAGCTCTTCCAAATCAGATTGCAACTGCTCAGTCTCACTACCACGACGCCCAATCACAATTCCGGGACGAGCAGTATGAATTCTAACAGTGCATGCGCCTGATCCGGATTCTTTCCTCTTGACTTCGGTTCGAGAAATCCCCGCACGGTAAAGCCTCTCTTTGATGAATTTCTGTAATGTCAGATCCTCATGAAGCCACTTGGCATAATCCTTTTTCTCATACCAAATCGAATCCCAAGTTTCAATAATTCCTAAACGTAATCCACGAGGATGGGTTTTTTGGCCCACAACAACCTCCTAAAATTCAAGTGCAATTTCTATAATTAGCATTAAAAAGCGATATCGAATAAAACCAAGGATGAAATAACGAACATCTCATAAAGTCTTCTATTCTTCCTCCGACCATTCATCCACCACAATTTTGATGTGACATCTTCTTCGAAAGATTCGGTTGGCGATACCTCTTGATCTAGGACGAATCCATTTGCGTGTTATCCCTTCATCCACAAAGATCATTTTAATGTACAACATTGTTCCATCAACGTCCGAGCTATCATCTAACATGTTTGCCACCGCAGAATTAATTAATTTCATGATAACTGGGGACGCCGCTTTGTGCACAAGTGACAATTGATCTAAGGCATCATCGACATATTCCCCACGAATCAGATCAGCAAGCAACCTAGCTTTACGAGGAGCAATCGGCACATTTCGAATACTGGCAACTGCTTCCATGACACACAATACCTCTTATATTTATAAAGCTCTATAACACTACTATGACTATGAGGAACTGGAGTGAGACCTAAAAGTCCGGGTTGGTGAAAACTCACCCAGCTTGTGCCCCACCATATTTTCTGTGATGTAAATAGGAAAAAACTGCTTTCCATTATGGACTACAAACGTATGTCCAATAAAAATTGGGGTAATCATTGATCGACGAGACCAAGTCTTAATCGCACGTTTGCTTCCAGACTGATCCATTTGCTCTATCTTCTTTAGTAGCTTGGGATCAACATAAGGCCCCTTCTTGAGCGAACGAGACATAGCTTCCTTTCAATTTTGACATAAAACTCAACACCTACACTCCAACAAAGAGATGGAGCGATCAACTTGTAATTAACCGGCTTGATTTCTTCTTCGGATTTCGAGTTTTATATCCCTTAGTTGGCACTCCCCAAGGAGTACAGGGATGCCTTCCACCAGAACTTTTCCCTTCACCGCCACCGTGTGGGTGATCAACTGGATTCATGGCAACTCCTCGAACTTTGGGGCGACGTCCAAGCCAACGGGATCTACCAGCCTTACCAATTGTCACACTCCCGTGATCAGCATTTCCAACTTGGCCTATAGTACCAAAGCAAGCCCCCAATATCAACCGCACCTCGCCAGAAGGCAACTTAACTCTCACATATTTTCCTTCACGATCAAGAAGCTGAGCAGATTCCCCAGCACTTCGAACAAGTTGCCCTCCTTTACCAGGAACCATCTCAATATTGTGAATGAAAGTCCCCGGCGGGATGCTTGAGAGTGGTAAGGCATTTCCAACCCTAATCTCAGCTTCGGAACCGGAACTTAATGTGTCTCCTACCTGAATTCCCAATGGTGCAATGATGTAACGTTTTTCGCCATCAGTATAATGTAGAAGAGCAATATGAGCAGATCGGTTCGGATCATATTCGATTGAGGCTACTTTAGCAAAAACACCGTGCTTATCACGCTTAAAATCAACAATTCGGTATCTCCGCTTATGTCCCCCACCACGCCTACGAACGGTGATTCTTCCCAAAGAATTTCGACCGGCTCTCTTTTTATTTCCTCTAGTCAGCGACTTTTCCGGACTCCAACGTGTCAATTCGGCAAAGTCGCTACCTGTCATTGTCCGCCGACTCGGAGTCGTGGGTTTGTATGTTTTAGTTGCCACCTGATTATTTCCACCTTATATTATAATCTTTATGGATGCATTCCACAGCTAAATACTTTCAAAGAGTTGAATGTCAATTCCTGCCTCAACGGTAATAATAGCTTTCTTAATATCCGGCCGCCTGCCACGATTAGATCGCATTAATTGACCTTTTGTTTTGCCGTGAACAAGTACGGTATTTACCTTCAGAATTTTCCCCTTAATATCAAAAAGACCTTCGGCCGCCTGACGAATGTCGGACTTGGTTGCATTCCGATCAACAATTAAAGTGAATTTGTTTTCCTCACGTAGGTTTGTCGTTTTTTCTGTTATCAAAGGCTTTTTAATCACCTGATATGGCGTTTTCATGAAAATCCTTAGATTCTTTTTTCAAACTGCTAGTTAGTGTATTTCTTCTCCAGTTTATTCACAGCACTCTCTGTCATAACGATATTATCGTGCCAGAGTATTCCGTAGGCATTCAGCAAGTCCCAAGTACAGCTATTCACTCCACGAATATTTCGAGCAGAAAGATAAATATTTGGATCGTAATCATCCAAAACAATGAGTGTCTTTCCTTTCAAGCCAAGTAAATCCAAAAATTGAACCAACTCCTGTGTCTTAGGCACCTCCATACTGAAATCTTGAACTAATCGACAATATTCATTTTGAAAGACATCAGCCAACACAGACTTCATACCTAAACGGCGAACTTTTTTTGGCAAATTAATACGAAAACTCCGTGGCCTGGGCCCAAATGCCACGCCACCACCAACACGAATAGGTGATTTAGCGTCTCCAACTCGCGCTCTACCAGTTCCTTTTTGGCGATACAATTTCCTGCCACTTCCCTTGACCTCACTTCGTGTTTTGGCCAAAGCGGTACCTCGGCGTTGATTCGCTAAATAGGCAACCACGCACTTATGAACGACTGACTCATTGATCGGCGCATTGGCAAACTCCTCACGCAACTCTTTCTGAGAAACGACGCTGCCTGATCTGTCATATACATCTAATTTTGGCATAAACACATTAATCCTTCAGAGACACCTTCACAAAACTATTAAACTACAGATTTAACGGCTCTTCGAATAACCAGTAAGCCATTTCGGCTTCCAGGAACAGCACCTTTTACAAGCAAAAGGTTGCGTTCCGGATCAGCTTTAACGACCTGCAAATTTTGGACCGTCGCTTTTTTATTCCCCATACGGCCAGGCATTTTCTGCCCTTTGAAGACTCGAGACGGTTGTGCGCTTTGACCTATAGATCCCGGTCGTCGGTGATCTTGTTCGCCACCATGACTCTTCCTGCCACCAGCAAACCCCCAGCGTTTTACAACCCCAGCGAATCCTTTCCCTTTCGAGACTCCTGTAACATCCACCAAATCCCCCACCGAAAAAGTGCTTGAATCGATAGCAGAACCAACAGAAATATCATCAGGCACATCCACCCGCAACTCCTTTAAATAACGTTTGGGTTCAACATTAGCTTTTTCGAAATGCCCCAGCTTCGGCTTATTGAATTTGCTATCCTTCCGATCGAAGAAACCAATCTGAGCAGCATTATAACCATCCCGCTCAGTTGTCTTAATCTGTACAACGGTGCAAGGTCCTGCCTCAATCACAGTTACTGGTATCGCTTCTCCTGACTCATCGAAGACTTGAGTCATCCCAACTTTTCTGCCGAGTATTCCATTAATCATAATTTTCTATACCCATTAAATACGAGGATTAAAAAGTTGTGATTTGCACATCAACGCCTGAGGGCAGGTCAAGCCGCATTAAGGCATCAACTGTCTTAGGGGTAATCTCCAAAATGTCAATCAAACGAACATGAGTTCGCATTTCAAACTGTTCGCGCGCCTTCTTGTTGACAAATGTTGCTTTCTGAACAGTCCACACATTTTTTCTCGTTGGAATCGGAATCGGACCAGCAACAACTGCACCGCTTTGCTTGGCTGTCTCCACAATCACCGAAGTAGACTTGTCCAGCAAACGATGATCAAACGCCTTTAAACGGATTCGAATTTTCTGACTATCCACTACGCCCCTCAAACTGGCACATAAAACCAGAACCTACTGTTAAGAATTTACATACTTTAATTTTTTCGCACAATTCAACTGAGACCTTAATCTGTGCAAAAACAGATGAACTATTCTGTAATTTTAGATACAACTCCAGCACCTACCGTATGACCACCTTCACGAATGGCAAAACGGAGTCCCTCTTCCATCGCAATCGGCTTTGTAAGTTCAACAGTAATCTGAATATTATCGCCTGGCATCACCATCTCGACACCTTCTGGTAGATGCATCTGACCCGTTACATCTGTCGTACGGAAATAAAATTGCGGTCGATACCCAGTAAAGAAAGGTGTCCAGCGTCCACCTTCTTCTTTACTTAGGATATACGCTTCAGCTTCGAATTTGGTATGAGGGTTAACTGACCCTGGCGCAGCGAGAACCTGCCCTCTCTCAACCGAATCGCGGTCGACTCCACGCAACAACGCCCCAATGTTATCACCCGCTTCCCCGCTATCAAGGAGTTTTCGGAACATTTCTACTCCGGTACAAACAGTCTCTTCTGTCTCTCGCAGTCCGATAATGTGTATTGGATCTCCAACATTAACTCTACCTCTTTCAACACGCCCTGTAACCACAGTACCACGACCAGAGATAGTAAATATATCCTCAATTGGCATCAAGAAAGGCAAATCAACATCTCTTTCAGGTTGCGGTATGAACTCATCAACAGCCTTCATCAATTCGACAATTGACTGAGAAGCCTCATTAGATGGATCCCCGTTGGACTCCAAGGCCTGTAAGGCAGATCCAATGACAACTGGAATATCATCGCCAGGAAAGTCATACTCATCAAGTAGCTCACGTACTTCCATTTCAACGAGTTCAAGCAACTCCTCATCATCAACCATGTCTGCTTTATTGAGGTAAACAACAATATGTGGTACGTTCACCTGCCGTGCTAACAAGACATGCTCCCGCGTTTGTGGCATCGGACCGTCAGCAGCAGAAACGACAAGAATCGCACCATCCATCTGAGCCGCCCCTGTAATCATATTTTTGATGTAGTCTGCGTGTCCCGGACAGTCAACGTGAGCATAGTGACGATTCTCAGTTTCATATTCAACGTGAGCCGTATTGATAGTAATCCCACGTTCTTTCTCTTCCGGAGCAGCATCAATTTCTTCGTAAGTTTTCACATAGTTTGATTCACCCAGATTTGACATGACCATAGTAATAGCTGCCGTCAGCGTAGTCTTTCCATGATCTACATGACCAATAGTACCCACATTTGCGTGAGGTTTCGTTCTTTGAAACTTCTCTCTTGCCATTCAACACTCCTTAACAATTCAAATTAGTCTAGGTTACCGGTTTGTTACCTTCTGCACCAGTTTTCACAGAGACGACTTCTTCAAAAATACTCTGAGGGACAAAACTATAGTGTGAGAATTCCATCGAATGTGTCGACCTCCCCTGAGTTAATGACCGAAGAGTTTTTACATACCCAAATGTCTCTGACAATGGAACATAAGCCTTGACAACCTGAACATGAGATTTGCTTCTCACTTCGGTATCAAGGATTTGTGAACGACGAGAATTTAAATCGCCTATTACCTTACCTAAGTAGTCATCTGGAACAATTACTTCCACCTTCATTATGGGTTCAAGTAATATTGGATTGGCCTTCTTAACTGCTTCCTTGAAAGCCATAGACCCAACAACTGAAAACGCCATCTCCGATGAATCCACTGGATGATACGACCCGTCAAATAATCGCACGCCGACATCAACAATAGGATACCCGGCAAGTACCCCCATACCCATTGCACTCTCAATTCCCTTCTTGATAGCAGGTATATATTCCGAAGGAATGATGCCACCCTTAATTTCATTGACAAACTCAAATCCAGCACCTTTTCCAATCGGATAAACCTCGATGCAAACATGACCATACTGACCATGTCCACCTGTCTGACGAACATACCTTTTATCAACTATAGCGTGAAGACTCACTGTCTCCCGATAGGCGACCTGTGGAGGCCCAAAATTGGAAGAAACTTTAAATTCGCGAGAAAGCCGATCCATAATGATTTCTAAATGAAGTTCCCCCATGCCTGAAAGCAATATCTGATTTGTTTCAGGATCCTGATGGACTCTGAAAGTAGGATCTTCCTCTGCTAATCTGGCCAAAGCGGTATTCATCTTATCAATATCAGATGTTGTTTCTGGTTCAATTGCAATAGAAATAACAGGCTCAGGAAAGTCCATGGATTCCAGAATAATCGGTGCATTCATCTGACAGATCGTATCGCCTGTCGTAATATCCTGCATACCAATTGCGGCAACGATGTCGCCGGCATAGACCACCTCTCTGTCTTCCCGCCTGTTGGCATGCATCTGTACCAGTCGGTTGACTCTCTCAACCTTACGAGTAGAGCTATTATAGACTTTTGTACCCTTAGCCAACACTCCAGAGTAAACACGGAAAAAGGTAAGTTTCCCAACGTGTTGATCTGTCATAATCTTAAAGGCCAAGGCAGAAAACGGTTGGCTGTCATCCGGCAGGCGCTCTTCTATTACATCTGTTTGAGGGTTTACTCCTGTGACAGCCGCGACTTCACGAGGATTCGGTAAATAAGAAACAATTGAATCCAAGATTGGCTGGATACCTTTATTTTTTAACGCTGCCCCGCACAAAACCGGTACAACATCACCAGCAATCGTTGCATTCCTGAGACCATCATTCACATTCTGTTCACTAATTTCCTCATCATCCAAATATTTCACCAAAAGATCGTCATCCCAATCAGCGATTAACGCCAACATCCGGCTACGATACTCATCAACCACGTCCCTCATATCATCTGGAATCGGCACTTCATGTACTTCCATGCCAAGATCATGATCTTCCCACCTCAAGGCCCTCATCTTAACAAGATCTACGATACCATTAAAATTTTCGGCAGAACCAATTGGGATCTGAATCGGTATCGGTTGAGCTCCAAGCCGTTCAATCATCATCTCAACAGTGCGAAAGAAATCGGCTCCGGTACGGTCCATCTTGTTTATAAACGCAATCCGAGGAACATTATACTTATCAGCCTGACGCCAAACAGTTTCAGACTGAGGCTCAACACCACCAACAGCACAAAAGACAGCCACAGCACCATCTAGCACACGAAGAGATCTCTCAACCTCGGCAGTAAAATCAATATGGCCTGGAGTGTCAATAACATTAATGCGATGATCCATCCATTGACAGGTGGTAGTTGCCGCAGTAATCGTAATACCGCGTTCTTGCTCCTGTTCCATCCAGTCCATTGTTGCCGCGCCATCATGTACTTCACCGACCCTATGCACACGACCTGTGTAGTACAAGACTCGCTCTGTCACAGTCGTCTTACCAGCGTCAATGTGTGCCATGATACCGATATTCCTTGTCTCTTCCGGTGAGAAGCGGCACTCGCCTGCAGCTTTTCTTCTTTCCAATTTTGCGGAACTAGATCGCATCTTTAAACCCTAAAAATCGCATCTTTAAACCCTAAAATCCAGTAATTTCACCAACGGAAATGCGCAAAGGCTCTATTGGCTTCGGCCATACGAGCTTGCTCATCCTTCCTCCGCATGGCACCCCCTTGCTTATTAAACGCATCGATAATTTCCCCGGCCACGCGCTCAGACATAGTTTTATCGTTGCGACTTCGTGCCGCTTGAATAAGCCATCGAATAGCCAACGTAGTGCGGCGTTCAGGTCTCACATCAACTGGAATTTGATAGGTTGCTCCTCCAACTCGTCTTGACCTAATCTCAAGCAGTGGTTTCGCATTATTTATAGCTTGCCGAAAAACAACGAGCCCATCCTCATTCGATTTCTGTTCAATGATACCAAAACTATCATATAGAATCCGTTGGGAGATGCTTTTCTTGCCACTGCGCATCATAACATTTACAAATTGCGCAACCAACGTACTATGATATTTCGGATCGGGTAATATATCTCGCTTGATGGAGACTCTACGTCGCGGCATTAATTAACTCCCAATTAATTTGTTTTTCTCGCACCGTACTTCGACCGCCCTTGCTTACGATTCTCAACACCAGCTGTATCCAACGTCCCTCTAACAATATGATATCTAACATTCGGTAAATCTTTGACTCGGCCGCCACGTACTAGCACCACAGAGTGCTCCTGCAGGTTATGATCAATTCCACCAATATAGCAAGTTGCCTCAAAACCATTACTAAATCGAACACGGGCCACTTTTCGAAGCGCGGAATTCGGCTTCTTTGGAGTCATAGTTTTGACCTGAAGACAAATCCCTCTCCTCTGTGGGCACCCTTGCAAAATTGGAGCTTTGCTTTTCTTCTTGGAAGATTTTCTCCTCTTCCTTACCAGTTGATTGATTGTCGGCATTAAAAACCACCCCATCCTTAGAATTTTGTGGATATAAACATAAAATAAAGCCCCGAAAACGCATCAAAGGGGCTGTTGAACTCACTTAATCCGAGTAAACGCAAATACCAGTCTAGCTTTTGGCTATTACCCCCTTTTCATAATTACCCTATTCGGTAATATTAGTTGGGCAAATTTTTTATTTTACTAAATAAGCTTCAATTTGTCAAGCCTTTTTTATAACTAAATGTGGCAAGACCGAATTGGTGACACTCTTAAAAGAATACAAATCGTAAAAAATTCGTAATTCGTAAGGTAACGTTCTTAATGAAACCTCGCGCATATTAATCTTTAATCTCTATGTCCGAAAAATCGCGTTCAGGCTCAGGATATTTCATTTTTAGCTTTTCAAGAGCCGTCACAACCGTCTTACCAATTACCAGATCTCGGTACCATTTGTTATTTGCCGGTACGATATGCCATGGAGCAATTTTGGTGTTGCATTTATTAAGAACCGTTTCAAATGCTTCCATGTACTGGTCCCAATACTCACGCTCACGCAAATCCGCATCCGAAAACTTCCAGTGCTTGTCAGCCCGGTTTAACCGATCCTCAAAGCGCTTTTTTTGCTCATCTTTCGAAATGTGCAAGTAAAATTTCAAAATAGTTGTTCCATTTTCCACCAGCATTTGCTCAAAATCGTTGATATGCTGATATCTTTTTCCCCACACAGATTTTGGAACTAGATTGTGTACTCGCACAACTAAAACGTCCTCATAGTAAGACCGATTAAATATAACAATCTTCCCTTTTCTCGGTGCAGCCATATGATAACGCCAAAGAAAATCGTGAGCAGTCTCTTCAGCAGAAGGAACCTTAAAATTCTTAACATCACATCCTTGAGGATTGACTGCTCCCATTACATGCTTAATCGTCCCATCTTTTCCACCCGCATCCATAGCCTGTAGAACGAGTAACAGTGCATTATTATTTTCACTGTATAATAATTCCTGTAACTCGATAATTTTGTTAATAATTTTACGCAATTTACCTTCGACATCGCGTTTGCGTTTATACCCTCCCTTGTAATTAGGGTCGAAATCCGCAAGTTTTATCTCTTTATCAATCGGCGCAATAAGTGATTGAGACATAGCACTCCCAAATTCTTTAATTTGACATCTACTTCAATTTCCGACATTTATATTTTATCATAGAAACGTATGTAACCTCAAGTGAAAGCCAGATTTTGATTGAAAAAGCGGCAAATAGTGTGCTAAACTCGGGAATCGGTGGTTTTATCACTAAAAAATTGAGCTACATAACACAGATTTGAAGAAGTAATTGAACCTAGCCATTCTGGTCACTAAATGTGTAACTAAACTGAGAAATTGAAACTAGTAAGACAGTTGGTGCTACCTACGCACCAGGTGAAAACGGGGTTGATTAACCCTGTTTTTTTATGTCCACGGTGCTGGATTTTCCGGACAGAAACAATTCTATGACAGTAAAATTCCAGCAGATAGAAAATATCACGATTCTCGGTGTTGGATTAATTGGAGGCTCGCTTGGCCTGGCTCTTAAAGAGAATGACTTCAGAGGTCAAATCACCGGACTAGGTCGACGGACAGAAACTCTTGATATTGCACTCGAGCGTAACGCTGTCGATTTCACCACAACTGACTTTAAGCTGGGTGTCGAAAAAGCGGATCTTCTCGTCATAGGAACACCGGTTTCACTTATTCCTCAAATGGTCAAGCGAATTTCAGAGCAGATACCGGACACAAAGCCTCTATTTATTACCGATGCAGGAAGCGTAAAAACTCAAGTTGTCAAAGAAATTGATGATTTTCTAGGTGTTCGAGCTCTGTCACACATCCACTTTGTCGGTTCACATCCGATGGCAGGTTCAGAAAAAGCCAGCGTTGCCGTCGCAAGAGCTAACCTTTTTAATAGCGCAAAGTGTATCGTTACGCCTTCAACAAACACGTCATCAACCGCAATCCAGGTAATCACAGAAATGTGGGAGTTTGTCGGTGGAGATACAATTATTATCTCGCCAACTGATCACGATTATCTCATCGCCGGAGCGAGCCATTTACCACACTTGATTGCATCGGTTTTGACCCAAACAACTCAGTCAGTTCAAACTCAGTCTCTTAGAGCCCTTGAGCTTGCCGCCACAGGTTTTCGAGACACCACGCGAATTGCGGCCGGCTCCCCAGAAATTTGGAGGGACATTTTCCTCCAAAACGCTGAGGTTCTCATCCCCATGGTCGGATCAACAATCAAGACTTTAGAACAATTAAAAATTCTAATGAAAAACAAGGATGCCGCTAAAATCGAGGATTTTCTAGCAAACGCAAAAAAAATAAGGGACTCTTTGGGATAAAAATGAATACTAAAAGGTTGACCATTGCGGTTGACGGTCCTGCCGGATCGGGCAAAAGCACTGTGACCCGCAAAGTTGCTGAACGAATCGACTATCTATACCTCAATTCCGGTTCGATGTATCGTGCTGTAACACTACTTTCATCTCAGAAAGGAATCTCCCCCTATAACAAAACTCAACTTGTCAATCTCGTACAAAAGCAATGTCAAATCGACTTTTCCAATAATGGGAAAACGACTTTGCTTAATAGAATTGATGTTTCCGAGGAGATCCGCAAACCCGAGATTGAACAGCAGGTTGCAGCAGTAGCAAAAATCCCCGAAGTCAGACAAGAAATGGTTAAACAACAACGCCGTATCGCTCAAAATGGCAGTGTTATAGCTGAGGGACGTGACGTTACAACCGTAGTGTTTCCAGAAGCCGATTTGAAATTTTATATTACTGCATCGGTTGAAGAACGTGCGAGACGACGATTTAACGAGTTTCAAGCCAAAGGTGTCGATTGTTCGTTTGAACAAATTGAAAATGAGATACAAGAACGAGATCAACAAGACAAATCACGTCAGCATAGCCCTCTTAAGAAGGCTGAAGACGCAATTATCATCAATACTACACAGATAACGGTCAACCAAGCTGTAGATCTGATATTGGAAAAAATAAAAGAACATTGATAACCTTATAGTACAGTTTATTATACGCTGAACTGAGCGAAAGACAAAGGTCAAACCATTGTCATCAACTTTAATCCCATCCCACTAAACTAAGATGCTGAATAACGCCATTATGGACCCAGACGAGTTTTGAAATAATCCCAAGCTACATGTCAAGAATGCTTGAAATCAGAAACATTAGGTCAATATTAACAGCACAGTTTCAACCAACACACGAATCTTCCATTCATCACGCTTGTACAGACGCAGGTTGGTCGGACAATCCAGATCCTCAAATCCGGTCTCACTATGAAAGTAACCATCTTATCCGTTTATCGACTAGATGTTGGGAAACCAATCCCAACCAAGCTATTTTCAGGCAGCCAACCTTCCTATAGATTTAGATAGCTGATGAAGAGACGACTGTGCAATACGAGATTGGAAGGTCAGTAGCCAATGAATAAAACTAGTAATGATAATTATGTAGCTATTGTACAACTCAGGTTGCCCGTTAACAGGTCGATAAAAGTTGGTACTCGTGGTGCTGTGCTACTGGTCTCTCGCGGCTTCGCCCTTAGAGGAACACAGTACGCCAGCTGATTCTGGAGGTGAGCCTTGACAATAGTACACGAACAGAAGGACAGACAATATTCAATAATTTAAAAATACAGAAGTCACGATGAACCTCCGAATACCATACCCCCGATTGCTGGACGGAGAGGCGCCTGCCCTCGTACGTGTAGACAATCATGAAAGGAACCCCAAATGCTAAAGTACGACAACTTGGTGGAGAAATTGGACGAGCAAGTTGAATCTATTTTGCCACGTCAGGTGATAGATCTAAGCAGGGACGATTATGGCGGATTTGTCAGTGATGGCATAGCTGCACCGACAAGTGTGAGTACGGTGCCTACGCTTGGACACGCGTACCTGCTAGAAGGTGGAAAGTATTATCAAAGCGAAGAAATTTTGACACGTATTCTATCGGGAGCAACCTTTGGACGAAAGATCCGACGAGAAAGTGGATGTTTTGATCTGATTACTACCAATTTCGACTCATCGCCTGACACGGGGTTTCTTGTGAAAGCAATTGCACCTGTTGTGCGTGCTGCAAGAAAAGCAGCGACCTATGGTGATAAAGGGGCGGAACAGATTGCAGAAACACTAGGTGAGATTATTCAAATAGCGGTTCCTGGCATGGTTGCCGGTGGGTTCCACACACCAAATCATCGATGGGTACTGGTGGGGGCTTTGTCACAGGCACTGGAGCTCTTTCCTGATTTAGATGCATGGATACTGTGGAACAATACCTCGCTGAGACCATTGATATCAATGCCGATGGTGAATACATCGAGCGGAGCACAGGTGTCTACAATGCTGTTTGCAATCGTTCTTTGAGATTAGCAGCCGATGCGCTCAATCGGCCGGATCTCTTGGAACCCGTGCGGCGAAATCTGGATTTGTCTTATCACATGTTGCATGCAGATGGGACGGTTGTGACGAGTTTTTCACAGCGGCAAGATCACGGAACTCGCGTGGTTCTCGTAAACATGGTGGATAGTTATTACAGTATGGCACGTCGAGACGGCAATGGATTTTATGCCGCTGTGGCCGATTGGC
>DTUY01000083.1 GCA_012963885.1 Candidatus Poribacteria bacterium
GATAGTACCATTGGCCCATCCCATGTGAATCATGCGTTGCCACCCACCTTCTTGATCGGAATCACCTACCACACTAACCCATTCAGGTCGTCCCATACTCCAGAGGATCTGATCAATGACATGAGACCAACAGGCGAAATGAGCTCTTGCTCTTACCATTTGGATTTCACCTAACCGACCTTCAACTACATCACCATGCAGTTTCTGGAAATGGTGCATAAATCGATAGTTAAAATCAATACCAAACTTCAATCCTGAGTCACGCCACTCCAAGATCGCTGGTGCAGCAATTGCCGCATCCGCTTCGCGTAAACGGTGTTGTCCTTCCAATCCACAGAGGGGTTTTTCGGTAAAGACGTTTTGTCCAGCTGCTAGGAGTTGGCGTAGAGGTGAAATCCGGCGGGTTTCGTTGACAATAAGCAATATTAAATCTACATCACAGTTTGCCAGTAATTCGTCAATGCTTTCATACCCTGAAACCTGAAATTCAGTCTCGGCCTTTTCCCGTAGATCAGGATCCATGTCACAAACAGCTACCACTTCAGCCTCAGCATGATTATGGAAATTGCTACCATGCATCATTCCCATATGCCTGCCACTGATCAGTGCACACTTAATCATTTCTTTCTCCTTTTTATTGAGCCAGTAAAAAGGATCCAAACCTAAACTGCTGTTTGAATTCGTTAACCCTCGAGAACTTTGCACTACCGGAGATTGGCGGATTATAGCAGAAAAAGACTGGAGCAGGAAAGTACTTTCTCTTTATATCCAAATTGTATGATCAATTAGGGTATTAGACTGTGTGAAAATTCCGAATACAAGCGACACATCCTTCTTCATAAGTGTCCGCTGCGTGTCAGGATTACCTGATAGATACAGCTGTTGCAATTCTTGTCTATAGTTTTTTCCGAGGCAACAAAGGATATTTAGGTATCATATCAGCAAGTGACGGGTTGAAACCCTGTTTCCAAAGAGACCTTCCTAACGTTGCTTTGTAAAGTAACATTAAACCAGATATTTTGCTGCTGAAATTTTCTATTCGGAGATTTGGGTACAATACTTAGGATACACTGTTAAAGGAAAGGCATGAACATACGAGTTCCTTAGCCTGTAGCTTGTAATATAAAGAGACGCTCTCTTAAGTGGATTCTATCTTTCATATTTGACTCTCACGTTTTCAAAATTCCCAACGGCAATCGCCCAATCTGAGGTTCGAGGCAGGTTAATCACCTGATTTTCGGGGTTGAGTGTTCCAAGTTCGATTTCTTCGTATACTTTCTTGCAATTTACAGCCACTGCGGGTTGAGCACCTAGCATCCCAGAAAGGTCCAGTCGAATCGAGTATGCATCCTCTTTGTAAAAAACGTGGTGCCAGTTATTCATTGTTTTGAGACAATAGCCGTCCGTCAGGTAGTTCGCCCGCGTCATGTGGCGCCGAAATCGATTTCGGAAGAAGTCAGCATGAGTCCTGATCCACTCTAGCTTCGGGTAGGGAAACGACATTCCTCCGCTTTGACCTCTGCCAGTTTTAGGATCAATCAGATTCCCCCAGATGTTTGCAACGCCTCCTGCCATCGCGGAGTACCACAATCCACGACGGGTCATCTCCAAATCATAGTCTTTTTCGTGATACTGCTGAAACCGTCGAATCCGAAAGCGATCCTCCTGAAACGACGGTTTTTCAGGCAGATGTTCGATTGTCGCAACGTAGGTCTCATAATCAGGACGATGGGATTCATAACCAGAGTAGTCCATCTCCTCATAATATTGGTCAAGGGGCGTACCGTGCTGGTGAACGCGACCACTGAGCATGTGCTTCCACCCAAGATGTTCGTGCATATAGGAATACCATGCCGCCAGGTCTTTGGCGCCCACCCACTCCCACAAATCATAGCCGTATCCAAGCGTCCAACCTGGAATTGGTCCTAAACGCGCAGCGATGTAACGCTGTAAGCGTCGGTCAGCGCGTCCGTTCAGCCCCCACCGTCCTTTCGGGTTCTGGTCGCGCGAGGAGTCTCCCCACATCCAGAGGTGCACCGTCCCGCCCGCCGCGTAGGTCTTCAGTATTATCGTCTCAAGCACGTCAAAGGTTCGCCAGTCAGGGTTTGGATCGTCAGCCTTGATTCCGGTCGTTCGTTCATGATCGATGTCAAACCATCGGCAAAATATCGGGATATGAAGCCCCGTGAAGCCGTGTTTCTTGATAAAAGTTTCAATATGGGCATCGATGAGTGCAGGATTATTGACATACTCTTCTGGCGTGCCCGCCATGACGAACTGAGGGACAAATGCCTCGCCAGTCGCTGAGCGTGTCCATTTCGCTCGGTGATGTGTTACGAACCCCTTTGCGTTCAGGTCATTGTTTGCTTTAATTTCGACAACGCCATGCCAGCCGTTGAGATCAGGATCTTCACTTGTTGTATCGAATGTCCACCTCCCGGTCCTCGTCCCGAGAAATCGAAACGCCCATATGTCGTCGCTGTCATAGAACATTTCGGTTTCCCGCGTTTCCATACCGCTCTCATGTCGAAACGTCACCGTAGCGACGAGGTCAAACGGATTTCCAGAGTGCAGCGGTTTTTTCAATTCCCATTCGAGGCTAGGTGCCCACAGCTTTCCTGTCTTCAGTGGGAGCTCTCGTTCAGCACCTAACACAACCATAATCCAACATAACATGACCATGGGCACAAGTGACCAAGCAACAATTGCTTCGACAGTTCCAGCCCTGTAAGTACCAATTAAGTTCCAACCTATCAATTCAGTGGAATAACCCCATGATTTAACCATAATAGCTTGTTCTGACGTTAAGAATTTATTACCAGCTTTCCCTTTGGGAGGAATAGCTAAGGTGGTTTTTCCTTCGAATACCAAGGAATTTCCTCTTGCCCTTTTATTCCAACCGTCTTTCACCCATTTAGTTTCACTCTCAATTACCATTTGGGTCTTATTCTTGGCTTCATCTTCAACTGTATTGCCATACCTTTCGTTAAAATGCAGGAGACCAAGTGCATACTCGTCTGGTCGATATTCAAAGCTGGTGGCAGCAAAACTGAAACCCGAAACCATAAACACGAATATTCTGCAAATGCATATACTCAACCGACTCATTTCGCACAACCTTTTCAAACGATTATAGTATTGCTAAAATCGAAATTACAAGAAACACTAATTGGGCTTCAGAACACCCGATTCTATGTCATATCTGTGTAAAGAAAGCAACGCAATTAGACAACACATTGTGTGAAATTAGTGTATCTTTGGGAATGCTAAACATATAGTTAGTAAGGAGTAGTCTTTCAGCTGATATCACACTTGATTTACATGCTAAGGGGTACTGGTGGCACGCTTCTGCTTAACAAATACGTTGGTGATATGTTTGGCGGTTGGAGTGCGAATGGTCGCACATATGCTGTGGACTTCCTTGCCAATAAGAAATGGGAAATGCTGTACAGTCTCCGGGAAGGGTTTGTGCTTTTGAATAGTGAAGGCAACGTCATCTGGAATAATCCTCAGGTTGCTGTGAATAACCTGCGGCCGGGTTTGTGTGACATTGATAGCGACGGAGCGTTGGAGTTGCTCCAACTCGGTGCTGGCCTGCGGGCGATTGATTCAGCCACTGGCATGATTGAATGGACACTGCTCGGAGTGGGAGAGATAATCGAGCCTGTTACGGTTGACATCAACAGCGACAAGCGAGACGAGGTCATGGTAGTTGCTAATTTTCATGAGGCCCTTTCAGACCCATGCTATAATCAAGTAATCGTTTGATCAAATCCAGATAACCATCTTCGCTTCCGTCCCGGGTTGCTCTTTCCATGGCCACATGAATCCGGTCCTGACCACGATAACAAATTCTGCTAATCATCACCAAGTTTTCGGGCTAGACAGGTGAAGATGAACAACTTTAGACTCTAGTTAGTATTTGTTCGCTTGATCTTTTCGATTAATGGAAATCCAGTCGCAGATTAAGCGATTTAACTATTTTCTGCCACTAATCCTTAACTAATTGGCGAGTGAGTTTACTCTCTACGATGTCAGAAAGACCATAATTATTCTATTTCTACTATCCTTACTTAATGTACATTTTCGTCATTCCAGATCAAACCACCCACGGTAGGGCAGAGTCTGGTTCCCACGGATAATGAAATAGTACTTACCCGGTTCTTTGGTAGCTGAAGTCTTCTTAAATTCTACCACCGTAGGCATGCTGATTTCTGGAGAATTTACTAATTCAAAACCTGGAATCTCGATCCAGGCTTTAAACTCTTTTTTACTGACGTCTTTCCTCCAAGGGGCGAATAAATTCAGAGTGATAACTCCTTTGGAAACTGTCGCTTCAATTTTTGGTGGGCACGAGGGTTTGGGCAGTAGAACCACGCTGAATCCGCTCTTCATCGTAACGAAGATGCTGGTTCTAACCCGCTCTATCTCTACTGACCACTTCTCTAGGGTGTAGGCATCAATTTCATAACCAGTGGCAATATCCGGAGAAAGTTCATCCAACTTGATCTTTCGCGGCTTTGGAAGTTTAATGGTGCCATTGGGATAACCTCCAACAAGCAGGTCATAGTGTTCTGATCGAAAGAGCGTTCCCCTCCAGAAATCATCTTCTGGACAGTAAGGATCAACGTCGGAGGTATGTCCGTGGACAAGTGCCTCGAGAAACTGTGAACGTAACCGGCGCCACTTGGTAACTGGGCCATGACTGTCCAGATTTGTGAACCGCTCCCGATTTGGCCAAGGCATATCTGGCGCGCGGTTGAGAGCTTCACCCAATGTGCAGGCACCATCATTTTGGGTCATCCAACCATTGAGGGCACATTCAAAAGCACCTAGCGGATAATGAGGTAGCCAATAAAGTTCTGGAAATGCCACTCGGGCTGGAGTGACAGCGAATCCAGTATGCGAATGAATCATTACTGAATTGATGTATGGTACTTGATAGTCAGTTCCCCATTCTGACATAATAATGATCTCTGGATTAATTTTGTCCATCGTCTCCCGGACCGTACGCATCAGTTCAGCAACCCGATGCGGACCATCGTAGGGATTCTCGTGGTGGTGATCAGGATTGAAACAGTCCAGATCGAATGGCTGTTCATCGAGCCGGAAACCATCGAATCCATACTCGATAAGATTAGTCGTTGCATGAACGATCCACTGGCGCCATGGGTTTAGCCCGGGGCACATGGTCGCCTGTCGGAATCCGAAACGAGGGTGGTGCTCTTCGAAAGGATAAGCTTTAAAGTGGCTACCATCTTTGTGGATAAGTTCAAAATAACCCCTTGGCTTATCGGTTTCGACTACATCGTAAATTCCAGTGGATGCACCAAAATAAGAGTTTACTCTCCTTCCCACCCTTTGAGCTTGTTTGATTCCCTTTCTCATTTTCTCATTTCCACCTAGGTCTGCACGGTTACCAGTTGGGTCTATGCCTTTATCCGGTCCCCAATTTCGCCAGCCGTGGACTTCTTGTACCGTAGTCTCACCGCTGAGGTAACCATGTCGCAAGAAATGGTCAAAGTAAGTTAGTCGGAATTCGGTAGAAGTCTCGAACTTGGTACTACCAATATGTCCTCCCCAATCGGGGAGATGTAGGGAACGGAAATCGTTCGTTTCTTGGTACCAGAGTGGCTGGGTTGGGATATCGAACTTGGAGCGAATCCAATTACCGTACTCGCGTGCAATTACCTTCCAACTATCGCCTACTACCATTAGTCTAGCCGTTGGCCAGATGCACATCTGGCCGGATTCGAGTTCAACGGGTGGTAGGTGAAGCACTTTCATAGCTCCAGTCGATGTGCGATGGAATGACTTGGACCCCCAATCCTTATCGAGAATCATGTATCCAAGACTACGGCTATTTTGTTGGTTATAAACAATATCGAATTGAAACGTCCAATGACCACCATAACGATTCGCCATATCTTTCCAAGCAGCAGTTCCGGAAGCACCCGCATACCTCATATAGACTGATAGATCTGTTGCAAGGTCACTACTTAAGGTAACGCCTGACAGTGACGGGAAGTCGGCCATGACGACCTGTCTCGAAGCCGATGCGTTTGTGAGGCTCAATGTCAGGTCAAAGGCTCCACTTTCGACTACCACCACCTTCAGGGTTGATTCTAGTTCAACACCACTCTTTTTACCCATGTAGGTAAGCTTAAGCACAGATTGGTCTTCAGTTCCAAAGTTGTGTTGCCGTAACCGAAACTCTCCTGTATCGATTGAATGACCGCCGGTCGGGGTATCTTCGAGTGGCTGTACACCAAAGTAAAATGTAAATGGATTGCCATTTGTGGCTATGGCATTGAGGTAGGATGCTGTCTTATGGCTAAGAAGTGCGAGTTTAACAATTCTTCCGGAGTCTTTGTCAAATTCGATTTGGGCTAACTTACTCCTGAGTCCAATGGTCGTGGCAGTTTCGATCTGTGTGCCCGATTGGTCAGAAGATGAGAAAATTGCCATGGTGAAATTGACTAGCATAGCACATCGCTTTACCAGAATTTTTGACTTTAGAACTCCGTCTGCTTTAGAACTCCGTCTGGAAGAAGATGCCTAAAGTCAGCTTGAGGTGCCACATAATTGGTATTATATCAGTTAATAAACATTGGGTCTATTTACTTTGATAAGTAAGATAGGATCAATAATTAAAGAAAGTTAATCTATCATTTAAGTGATTGTCATCTCTCACTTCCATCTTGACTGGGATCCAACTTTGTTCTTAGATTTATAGGAATGACTCATCAGCCTCATGATCTTTGAGAAACCATTATTAACCCCGAGGTGGAAACTTTTATGATTCTAGAAAATGAGATAATGCGGATTGAATTAGACTCAACGTTGTCAATTGTTAACCAATATTTCCATAAACCTACCGGTCAACTGTTTGGCGGTGCCAGCACGGATGGAGAATTACAAATCAATGGCTGTTGCATTCCTTGGCAAGAATGGCAAACGGTAGTTACAATTGCACAAAACGTTGTCTCTTATCAAATGAAACTCCAAACTAGCCAAATTGTAATCCATTGGCAGTTTACCCTAGAAGGAAGCGAACTTTCGATTTCACTGATTGAAATTAATGATCCGGAACAAAAACTGGAATCAATTGGTTGGTCCGATCTTCCAGCACTAATTTGTAATGACCCTTTATATAGGTACTGGCACATGTCAACAGGGCAACCTGACCCCAACGCTGGCTACAAAATGTGGGCTACCGATGCCATTGGTGTGATCGCAGAGCTAAATCAATCAGAGCCTCCAAAACCTCTGGTTTATGGAGCAATTTGGAATAACCAAGTTTGCGCTTTCGTTGATAGCAATTATCCCCTATTTCCGATAATACATCAGAGAACGACAGAAGAAACCTATACCATGGCTCTCAATACGTACCAATACCGAGTCAGAGGTAAGGTTTTACCAATGTTAGAGGTCACCGTTGGTTTTTTAGGTGATATTAATGGAGACCAGTTAGCTAATTTAAGTGATTATCGTCTTTGGATTAATCGTTCATGTCCTAAAGGAGATTCCCTCTACTATGACGCAGTCAAATATAAGATCTTGATGCACTATGCGCCTCCAGATGCTGGAAGTTGCGCTAATCTAGAAGAAAGCGAAGAGATCATCAAAGCAATGTTTCACATTACTGATGGATTACCACAAATCATATATCTCGTCGGGCAACAAGTAGGAGGACATGACGGTACTTATCCCACCCTAGGTGGCGGAACGAACCCCGAAATCGGAACTGAAGAGCATTTAAAACAACTTTCTGAATCGTGTCAGGAAAAATACAACGCAATCTTGAGTTATCATTGCAATATTGATGACGCCTACCGAAACAGCCAAGATTGGGATCATCGGTATGTAGTCGAAAGTGGAAATCCAGGAGAGAATGCACTTAATGTTCATGGTTCTATCTCTCATACACTTGATGTTGAAACGGACGAGATATTCCGGCGCTTAGAAGAATATATGGAGTGTTTCCCGATAACGAAGACCCTTCATCTCGATAATATGCGTCTAACCAATGCGCTTTATCGAACAGGCTGGGAAGAGATCGGGGTGATAGAAGAACTTGTCTGCGGACTAATGCCAATTATAGAATGGCTGAAAGAGCGAGAGATTACGGTTACCACAGAAGGTCATAATGGCTTACCAATCGATCCATCTATTCTGGTAAGCGGATTTTGGCACTACGATTCACCTGACCGAATGCGCTAGATCCTTCACCGCCGCATCTCTGACGGAGGGCGAGGTAGTCATCTAGGTCAATATACTACGGCTGACTATGGTATTTGTAACAGCCTTCATATCGATCTCTCTTACAGAAAATGGCCTCCCGATGATCTGCCACTAGATGTTCGCCAAAAACATTTTGGCTGGATGCCAACGGAAACACTGACTTGGACATTGGAACATAACTGGAAAGAAATTGTGGATTGCCTATACTTAGGTACCCTACTCCACCATTTTTATAATGACAGGGAAATGTTGATCTGGGATGAAGTTGGTAACGGTTGGCGGATCACCTATGCAGATGACGTTGTTGCTGAAATCTGTATTCAATCTCAAAATTCGCTGAAGGTCACAATGGAGGAAATAACTGTGGCTGAAGGTAATGATCGATTCATACCACTTCACGGGGCAATTTATGCATACAGTAAAGATGGAAGTAAACGTGACTGGAGACTTCCACTGGATTTTCAGGGAGCGCCACTAGAAATATTTACCCTGTCAAAAGATGGCCGAGGTCCCACTCCTAACTACAAGTTATCAGAACAAACCATTCATTTAAAGTTGGAAGCAGGCGTGCCAGTGAAAATGGAAAAACGTTAAGAATCTATAGCATAGCTTTTACAGCCTTGTTTTCTTTGTAGTAAGTAAAGACAACTAAAAAAACCGAATCAACTGCTAGTTAGACTTGTTAGAAGAACCGAAAAATCCGACTTGATCACAATATTTGGCGAATTCATCACAATTTGTCAATTAGAATTATTGTAATCCCAATCACAATTGACTATAATGCCGCGATGGAATCCTTGAGTCCACTTCCTGTGTTGTTTGCAGCACTATTTATCATTGTATTCGCTGCCCAAAAGATATACCAATAATATTCCTCAACTCCTGTTCCTCGGCCAAATAGCCCTTGCCTTCATCGGCTTTGCAGCTGGGGCCGAACTGGAACGCCAGGTTATCCAAGGCTATTTTCGCAGTATCGTCTCCATCATTAGCGGATTGGTTATTGCCGTATTAGCCATCGGTATCGCAGCTTTTACCTTAATTCAGGACATGATCCCCTTCATGGTATCTCTTCCTCAGAGAGAAATATTGGCCGTTGCAATGCTTGGCGCGACAATTATGATTGCCCGGTCACCTTCCTCAGCACTGGCGATTATAAAGGAACTGCGAGCCCACGGACCATTTACCCATAAAGTGCTGGGAGCAACAGTACTAATGGACGCCGTCGTTATCATTATCTTCGCTATTTCGGTTTCCGTCGCTGACGTCCTCATCGAAGGGGAGGCCTTTAACATAGGTCTGTTTATCTTCGTGGTCTTTGAAATCTTACTTGATATTGGCTTAGGTATCCTCGTTGGATTATTCCTTCGTTTGATCATGGCCTTACCTTTTTTACTGATCCAAGGTACTTTGATTTTGCTACTCGGTCTGAGCGTTTTTTTCCTGTCGGCTGAACTTCATAACCTCCACTTGTTTGGACTTCCAATTGGCCTCTTCTCCGAACCACTTCTGATTTGCTTAATAGCCGGTTTTTATGTAACCAATTACTCACGAATGGCATCCGACTTTCGACACATTCTTGAAGAAATGTCGCCGGGGATATTCCTGCTTTTCTTCACCTTAGTAGGAATCGAGCTCCAGATCGACACCTTGGGGCAAGTCTGGCAGATTGTGTTGCTTCTATTTGTCGTCCGATTGGTCGCAATATTTGTTGGCTGTTTCGTAGGAACCACGATCGCTCGGGAACGCAGCCCCGGAAATAGTCTGCTCGGTTTTGGCTTTATCACACAAGCAGGAGTTAGCGTCGGATTGGCAAAGGAGGTTGCAGTCGAGTTTAGTGTTTGGGGAACCGAACTGGCCACCCTCTCCATCGGAGTTATTGTACTTAATCAGATCGTGGGACCACCTATCCTGAAGTGGGTGATCAATCGGGTTGGTGAATCCCACACGCGTGCCGAAAAGCCTGAATTTGATGGCGTCCGCGATGCCGTCATTTTCGGAGTGGAGGGCCAATCAGTTAAGCTCGCTCAGCAACTCGAAAACCACGAATGGAATGTCATGCTGGTTACTCTTGACAAAGAAATTTTAGCTAACACAATGGTTGAATCGCCTCGTGTCGAATTAATGCCGGAAATTACCGACACGGCACTCCGGAACCTGAACATGGACCGTGTAGAAAGTGTTGTACTAATGCTATCAGATGAGGAAAATCTCGCCATATGCGAGCTTATTTACGAAAAATTTGGCGTAGAAAACGTGATTGTCCGGTTATAGGATCCGACCAACTTTGAAAAATTTCACGGATTGGCACTGGCGGTGAATCCAGAAACCGCCATGGTCAGCTTGCTCGACCAGTTTGTCCGTTCCCCCTTCACTGCTTCCTTACTACTAGGGATGGATCCAGATGAAGACTTTATGGAAATTGAGATGAATAACCCAGACCTCAGTGGAGTGGCAATCCATGATATTCATTTACCGCACGATGTACTGATCCTCTCAATCTCCCGACATGGAAATCGGTTAGTCTCACACGGATACACACGCCTTGAAATTGGTGACCATATCGCGGTGGTCGGTTTGCCCGACAGCTTGGCAGAAGTAGAGATACGATTTGAACTATAATACTAATACAATTTCTCTTAAAACGACTGCAAAGC
>DTUY01000084.1 GCA_012963885.1 Candidatus Poribacteria bacterium
TCTCTCAGCAAAATTCGGAAATAACGCACATTTGGCTTTTTTTGATCATCTATATTAAAAAGCCTTTCTAGTTGTCGCTTGATGGTACATTGAACTTCTGATATAATTTTAGATCCAGCTTTTACCTAAATGTTCTCTAGTTTTACCTAATGTTCTTTATATAAGACTATATAATAAATTAAAGCATCTAGGACCACCGAAGAATTGATCCGACAAAGAAGTTCCCTAGTTTTTGTTCTGTTACTCTTTGCTTCAGTTACACAAGCAATCACTATTTCTGTCCCAAAAGATCAACCTACTATACAAAATGCCATCTATGCGGCTTCAGACGGAGACGAAGTGATCGTATCGACCGGGATTTATAAAGAGACAATCACGCTTAGCGGTAAAAATATTATTCTCCGATCAATTAACCCAACCGATAAAGAAATAATAAGGGCAACAATTATTGATGGAAATGGCAAGGGTTCTGTCATTACCTTAACTGGGATTGAAGACGAAACATGTGTACTATCGGGATTCACAATTACGAACGGTAACTCGATAAATGGTGGAGGAATTAATGGAAACGGTTCTAGCGCGATAATTGAACATTGTTTAATCATTGCAAATTCATCAATCAGTTTGTTGGCTAATGCTAATGGTGGAGGAATCTATGGTAGCAATGGTATTATTCAATACAACACAATCCGAGGAAACTCGGTAGAGGCCCTTTCTGGTTCACGTGTGACGGCTAATGGGGGAGCAATCTCCGATTGCAATGGTATTATTCGTAATAATATCATTACAAATAATTTTGCATACGCGCCCTCTGCAGGTGCTAATGGCGGAGGACTGGCTTATTGTGACGGCATCATTGAAAACAATATTATCGCTAATAATGCTGTATCAGCTTCCTGGGACACTTTCGGTGGAGGACTGGCTTATTGTGACGGTTATATTATTAATAATACAATCGTTTACAATGAACTTCGATCGAGAACAGGTTTACCTAACTACCAACAAGGGAGCGGGCTTTACCATTGCAAAGGCACAGTTAAAAACAGCATCATCTGGGACAATCTTAATGGGCTCCCAATTGTGGCAACAAGTACGCCATCTTATTCATGTGTCGAAGAAGGCGTAATTGGCATTGGCTTAGTCAGTGAGAACCCACAATTTATTGCGCCGCAAAGCTGGGATTTCCGACTCGATGCAGGTTCTCCCTGCATTGACGCTGGTGATAACAGAGATGCGCCTCGGACAGATCTTATCGGTACTGAGCGAATTTTGAAAGTTGATATCGGTGCATATGAATGGACGAACCTACCTCTTGTGCTATGGAGTTCAAGTCAAGTTGACAAACAAACCACACAATTAAAGGGGAAAATTAATTCAAACGGTGCTGTCACTGAATACTATTTCGAATACGGCAAAACAAACGGTTATGGACTGTCAACAAATGTTAAACAATTAACTGGTGAATTTGCGAATTTGAGCGTGAGTGAAGTAATCACCGATCTAGAACCAAATCAAACTTATCATTTCCGTTTAAATGCCCAAAATAATGCTGGACTTGTCCATGGAATTAACCAAACGTTTACCTCCAACGTTCCAGTTATTTATGTTCCTGGAGATCAACCGACAATTCAGGATGCTGTTGATTTTTCCAAAGCCGGTGACACAATTATAATTGCTGACGGAATCTATATAGGATCTCGAAATCAGAATATAAACTTTCAAGGTAAACCAATTACAGTTAGGTCAGAAAATGGTGCCAATCGTTGTGTGATCAACTGTGAAGGGCTAGGACAAGGTTTCATATTTCATAATAGCGAAACCACTGAATCAATTATCGCTGGTCTCACAATCACCAATGGACGTGGCAGCGGTGGCGCAATATCGTGCATTGGTGCCTCCCCTACCATTAGAAATTGTAGAATCACGAATAATACTGCTACAGGTACTAATGATGGTTACGGCGGCGGGATTTACTGTCGTGATGCGAATCCGGTTATTTCTAATTGTGAGATCCTCGATAATGATTATGGTGGTGGAATCTATTGTATTCGGTCATCACCAAAAATCTCAGACTGTAAATTCTTGGCCAACAATACCAGCATGAATGGTGGTGGAATTCGTTGTGATTTCTCTTCACCTGTTATTACAAATAGCATCTTTACTAGTAACACTGCTGAAGGTAACGGTGGAGCCATCTATTGTCAATCCTCTTCACCAACGATCACCAACTCAGTTTTTACGCAGAATTCTGCTAGGTATGGAGGAGCAATCGCAGGGCTTATTTATTCAATGCCTTCTATTGTCAACTGCACGATCACCGCGAATACTGCAACAGCCATAGGCGGTGCGGTTCATGTTAAAGCTACGTCCTACCCACAAATTATCAACACACTGATTTGGAATAATACACCCGATGAAATTCATTTTGAAGGAAATCCTCTTCCCATCTCTTACTCAAATATTAAAGGGGGTTATAAAGGAACTGGCAATATCAACACAAATCCAATTTTTGTTGATCAGGAATTGAGTGATTATCGACTTGTAACATTAAGTAAATGTATTGGTTCAGCCAGTTTTACTTTCGCCCCACCAACCGACTTACTAGGTGACCTGAGACAGGATCCACCAACAATAGGCGCCTATGAAGTTGGTGTTAACGCACCGGACCAATACAAAATTCGGGTAGAATCAGACGTAGGAGGCCTGATTCTACCAAGTGGAGAAGTGCCTGTAAATCGTAAAATGGACCAATTATTCACCATAAAACCGAATGATGGATATTATCTCGCAGATGTTGAGGTCGATGGAGGCTCTGTCGGCACAATCACCGAGTACACTTTCAATAAAGTGCGGTCAAATCATACTATTTTTGCCAAATTTATTAGTTTGCCACAATCGCTATCAATTAAAAGCGAAAAATCGCTCTATAAAGGCAACACAGCCGAAATCTACATCGACTTACTGGATATCAATGGCGATAAGACTAGCGCTGTAGATTCGATCGTCATTGAATTGAAGTCAACGAGTGAGAACGCAACTTTCAGCGTAGACATCAACAATACTATTCCAATTAATGAAATCATAATCCCAGAAGGGGAAGATTCTGCTAACTTCTTTTACACAGATTTAGTTATTGGCACATCAAGCGTCACCGTAACAGCAAAAGACCTGAGATCTGTCGCACATGAGCTTGAGATAAAAGGAGCTATTGACGGCATTTTTGTCGCGGGAAGTCCAGTAACATTTCATCAAAAAGCAACTATTATAGCACAAGGAAGGCCGGATCAAAGGGCGGCATTTTCCATTGCCAACTTAGTTGCCGACCAAATCATGGTTGAATCTACCGATACAAAAGGGAAGTATCTGGCACAGTTTACACCAGTCGCTGATAAGCATCTGAAAGGAAACTATGATGTAATTGTTAAGATCGGCAAAAGTAAAAAAACGCTAACAGATGGGATTGTTATTGAGACAACGCCGATTATAAAAACCTCAACAATCAATCGTAATCAACTTCGGAATGGCCAATTATTAATGATACAGGTGGAAGGAAATCGATCAGGGCTTTTAGTAATCGCCGATATTTCTGAATTGGATTCGACTGCGGGAAGTCCCATAAAGCTTTCTGAGAACCGGTCACTGGAAAGGACATATTCTGCAACCTTTCGCGTTCATGATGAAAATGAACATGATGATGGAGTAAAAACTATAAAGATCTCCGCACAAGATCCACAGGGAAACAAAACAGGTGAGCTTGCCCAAAAGGTTGTATTACGAAATGTTATCGAGTTTGAATTAAACATTCCAAAGAATATTGGTTTAATCCACGTTCCAATACAAATCAGCCAAGTGAACGGTCAGCCGGCAATGGTTAAAACTATCGGTGATTTATACAATATCCTCGGCGGATTCAAAAACGTTAATTTCTTGATTGCCTACGATCACAACGCACTGGTCTGGAGAAGTTTTCTTGGAGATCGAAGCTATGGAAAACTGGCCAATCAGCTTATTTCAGAGACTACAGGAATTATCAGCGTTATGCGAAAACCTGTGAGCCTGAAACTTGTCGGTAGAGCTCTTGGAAAACGTGGGGGAAGTCGGATCAAACTGTACAAAGGATTAAATTTAATTGGTCTTCCTCTTGATGATAATCGTTTTAAGTATCTGAGCGGTTTTCTCAAAGTTAATGGAATCGGAAAAATTGTCAAAAGTATTGTAGCCTCGGAAAATGGTACCTTCAGGACAATTGCTCGATCTAATACAAACGATGAACTAGTCATTGTACATGATATACCCATAGAACCTGGCAAGGCGGTTGCGTTTATCTGCTCGGAAGAAGGAGCAATCGATATTACTGGAGAAGCTTGGGATCAGTTAGAGAAAGGCCAACAAATTCCTGCTTCGCCAACCACCATAACAGAACCGAATTTTAGTGATACACCAATCTTGATTGTGCACGGCCTTCTGCCCTATGAAAGCGGCATGACGCAATTGACTGTCAAGAATTTATCAAAAAACTATGCACTTAAACCTATGATTATCAACAATTATTATCAGGCTTCTTTCATCAACCTGGATTCAGAAAATGTGGTTGAAATCGGTGATATTATTGAAATTAGCGCATCGAAAAGCCATGGAAACATGATGATTGATACCGCCCAACACGTTATAATGCTTCAGGATATCCAAAATAAGCAAATTCGTGCTGATTTAGCAGTAGTTGCAGTTCCGAAGGTATCAAGTCTGAGCCAGAACTTTCCTAACCCGTTCAACCCAGAGACTTGGATTCATTATCAACTTCCAGAACCATCAGATGTTAAGATTTTGATTTATGATGTATCAGGTATGCTGGTTCGACAGATTGCAGTTGGTTTAAAATCCCTTGGAACTCACGTAATATATTGGGATGGCCGATCAACCACGGGTGAGCAGATGGCAAGTGGCGTTTACTACTATCATCTTGATGCAGGAAAATTTCAATTCACGCGAAAGATGACTCTTCTCAAATGAAAGAATCTGTTATAATATATTTAACATCTTGATGCGGGGATGTAGGATTCAGAAGATAAAATGCAAATTGTTCATCTCTTATCAGTTCTTGCCTTATTGCTATTTTTGATTGGATGTGGTCCGGACTTCGATGATGTGATTGATGTCAACCAGTTAGTCAGTTCGGGATGGGCTAAATACGAAGCAGGTGAATTTGATGAAGCTCTTAATCTGTTTAACCAAGCAATATTAGCAGACAACCAAAATTCGGAGGCTCAGATTGGAATTGGTTGGAGTTTCTTCGGTAAACAAAAAGCACAAAGTGCAATCAATGAGTTTGAAAAGGCATTAATACTGAAATCGGATGCTACCGATGCATATGTAGGGCTTTCTGGTGCGTACCTTGCAGTTGAGAACTACAAATCTGCCATTGAAAATGCTCAAGAGGCGCTCAACCAACAACCAGATTATATTTTTGAACATAACCCATTGATTACTAAAAGAAACTTACATCTCGTTATTGCTAAAGGCTATTACTTTCTTGGAAGTCTTGAGAAATCTCTGGATTCTATCCATACTATTGATGAATCAATAGAGATAGAAAAATCCGATCTTGAATCCGAATTGCCAAAAGTTTTAGAAAAATTGACTCGAAGTTTGGCACAGAACATGTATGGCGAATAAGAGATGGCAGGAAGAATTGGTCTGTTTTCTTGCATAATTCATGTTGCACTAATTATGGTATTCTATCTTACCTCCACATACGGAGAAGAAAGATCCACCCCATGCAACTATGTCATCAAAATAGATAAAAAGAAAATTTACTTTGATCTGGGATATAACCATGGAGTTCGGAAAGGAATGGTTTATCAGGTTCTTCGAAGAGGCGATAATGCTGAACGGGTCCAAATCGCAAAAATTTTCGTAACTGAGACTTTCGATGGAGTATCCAAAGCGGTATTAAACGAAAATTCCACCGACTTCGTCATCGAAGTTGGTGATTGGGTTGAAATTATTTTAGAATCTGCAGTTGGAGCAATACGGCCTATGGAAGAGATACAGAAAGATGAAAACAAGGAAATTAAGTCGAAACCATCGGTAATTCCAGCCGTACATGAAACTAAAGAGGAAACGGGATCACAATTCAATTGGATGAAATGGACAACACTAACCACTGGAGTTGTAACGGGACTGGCATCAGCTTCCTACTATAATTCAATCAATTCGACTAACCGTGAAATTGAACAGGCTGAAAAAAACCAAGAATACGTTATAAAAGTTAGACAACTTGCTAATAAAGGGAAGAAAGCTCAAACAAGATACTATATTTTTACCGGAATTTCGGCAACTTTACTCAGCTATGCCAGCTATAAGTTTTTACTGGATAGCCGAACTAATTCTACAACCTTCAATATTTCACGGAAACATATGGAATTTAGATTTCATCGAAACTTTTGAGATATATGAAGGAGAAAAACAGAAGTTGAAGAAGAGGAAGGATCATTATCGCACACTGGGAGTGGATTTCGATGCAACGTACGATGAAATCAAAAATGCATACCGAAAGGTAGCCATTCAGTACCATCCAGATAAAAATCTTGGTGATCAGCAAGCGGAAGAAAAATTCAAGGCTTTGTCAGAAGCATATACTATTTTAAGCAACCCAGATCAGCGTAGAATATACGATCAAGCAGAAAGGGTAAGCTCGGGGTTAAATTATTCCACTTCAAGCCGGAAAACTGCCGAACATAGTTCAGCCGATTTGAACAACATTTTTAATGACATTCTGAAACCCAGCAAATCAAATTCAAAAACGAACGAATACACCAATTCGCATAAACACCGTCAGCAAAAGACCTCTCCTACGGACAATGTTGACATTAAAACAAGAGGCAAACCGGGAAACGATGTCAATACTGAAATAGCTATTTCGTTTGCTCAGTCCATCTCGGGTACAGAAGAAAATATCCGGCTTAAACGCAATGAAACCTGCAAAACCTGTGAAGGAATTGGAACCAGCGAGGAGTCAATTCAGTCTATCTGTCCAAGATGCATAGGAAAAGGCCAAGTCTCACAGTCACCATCGCTTAGCAAAGTAAAACTCGACCAGATTTGCAATCGCTGTGACGGAAAGGGAACTATCATTCATCAGCCGTGTGAAAATTGTCACGGTATCGGTGTGGTTAAAAAAGAACGGACACTGAGAGTTAAGATTCCATCAATGACTGATAATGGTAGTTTACTTCGTTTAACAAACCAAGGACATGCCGGTGAAAATCGTGGAAATTTCGGGAATCTTTTTGTCAAAGTCGTGGTTGAAAAACATCCTGTCCTTGAACGGGATGGATATGACTTAAAGTGTCATATTCCAATTGGGTTTGCTACGGCAGCACTGGGCGGAAAAATAGAAGTACCGACTTTGACCGGTCATGCTAAACTTGAGATTCCAAGTGGTACCCAGCCAAACAAAACGTTCCAAATTAATAATTTAGGAATCAAGAAGAACAAAGACGAACAAGGTAATCTTTCTGTTACTGTTGAAATCTATGTGCCCACAAAGCTGAATAAAAAACAACAAAAACTATTGAGAGAATACAAAAAGATTGAACCAAAGTATAAATTTAACGGAAAGAATTAGACTACCTCGTAGCCGCAGCAGTTTAATCAGGGCAGATCGGTCGTACCCATCAAATAACGATCGACCTCACGTGCCGCTTCCCGACCTTCTTTGAAGGCCCAAACGACCAAACTCTGGCCTCGACGTATATCTCCCGCCGCAAAAACCCCCGGCACATTGGTCGTATATTTACCTTCTTTCGCTTGGACGTTTGAACGTGGGTCACGCTCGACACCGAGTTGCTCCAGCATGGTATCTTCTGGGCCGAGGAAACCCATGGCTATCAACACCAGATCGGCAGGCCGGACCGTTTCGGTACCTTCGACCGATTTAGGAAATTGTCTTCCATCATCACCTGCCACCCATTCGTATTGGCTTGTGTGTAGTTCCTTAACGTTGCCGTTTTCATCACCGACAAATTTGGTTGTGCTGGTCAGATATTCACGAGGGTCAGCATAACCAAATTTGGCTGCCGCTTCTTCCTGACCATAATCCAGTTTGTAGATTCGGGGGAACTCGGGCCACGGGTTATTAGGTGCTCGCTCATCCGGTGGGCGAGCAACAATTTCGAACTGGGTCATCGTTTTGCAACCGTGTCGCATAGAGGTGCCAACACAGTCGGTTCCCGTATCCCCACCACCAATTACGATTACGTGCTTGTCTTTGGCTGAGATGTAGCTACCATCCGCATGCTTGGAATCGAGCAAACTCTTGGTATTCTGGTGCAGGAATTTGACGGCAAAATGAATGCCATTTAGATCACGGCCTTCAATCGGTAAGTCCCTTGGTTTAGTGGCCCCACCACAAAGGACAACGGCATCAAATGATTGGACTAACTCTGTGGCTTGAATATCTGTGCCAATTTCAGTATTGGTGACGAAAGTAACGCCTTCTTCCGTCATTAAGTCTACCCGACGCTGGACATACTCTTTATCTAACTTCATGTTAGGGATTCCGTACATTAATAATCCACCAATCCGGTCGGCCCTTTCGTAAACTGTCACCAGATGCCCTGCTTTATTCAGTTGAGCGGCACAAGAGAGGCCCGCTGGACCAGAACCGACAGCAGCAACCGTTTTTCCCGTCCGGCGTTCGGGGGGGGAGGCCACGATCCAACCTTCTTCCCAACCTTTATCTGCGATGGAGACTTCGATGTTCTTGATTGTCACGGCTGGCTCGGTGATGCCTAAAACACAAGCCCCTTCACACGGTGCTGGACAGACCCGTCCAGTGAATTCTGGGAAGTTGTTGGTCTTGTGCAGACGATCCAGTGCCTCTTTCCACAATCCTCGGTAGATCAGATCATTCCATTCCGGGATCAGGTTGTTAATCGGACAGCCTGATGCAAATGGGGTGGTTTCTGGCAATCGCATACCGGTATGGCAAAACGGAACACCACAATCCATGCAGCGAGAACCTTGTGTCTGCAACCTTCCTTCATCAAAGTGCAGATGGAATTCATCCCAATCTTCAATACGATCTAACGGTGAACGGTCATCCGGAAGCTCCTGGTCATACTCCATGAATCCGGTCGGTTTTCCCATCCTATCTCCTTCGCCTTAAAACTTTTTTAAATTCTGTGTGTATTTTAAATTCACACAGAAGACATCATTTAGACATTCGCTGAAACCTCAATACCACGCCGAAATGCAGCTAACCATGCATCATCGCCCTGTAGACCTTCTTTTTGAACTTCTTGGTAGGCGTCAAGGATACGTTTATAGTCATCCGGCACCACCTTGACAAATTGAGACACGATTTTGTCCCAATCGGCTAAAATCTCCCAAGCTAGGCTACTGCGTGTGTACTCAGCGTGTCGGTGTATCATCCCTCTGACATCTTCAATTTCTTCAGTATCTTTTAGTCCTTCAAGGCCGCACTGATCCTGGTTGCAACGAATATGGAAGTCGCCATCGCGATCAAGGATATAGGCAGTCCCCCCCGACATACCTCCAGCAAAATTACGACCGGTTTCACCAAGGATGACGACCTTACCTCCAGTCATATATTCACATCCATGATCTCCAACTCCTTCGACGACTGCGTGAACACCACTATTCCGGACACAGAATCGCTCGCCGACCAACCCACGAATGTATGCTTCTCCGCTAGTCGCACCGTAAAAAGCCACATTACCAGCGATAATGTTCTCTTCAGGCTTAAATGATGATCCTTCAGGTGGGTATGCGATCAGCTTACTGCCGGAAAGACCTTTTCCAAAGTAGTCGTTCGCATCACCTTCAAGACGGAAGGTGATGCCAGGAGGAGTGAAGGCAGCAAAAGACTGTCCAGCAGATCCTTGAAAATGAATGTCGATGGTATCCTCCGGCAAGCCTTCAGGTCCAAATTTCCGAGTTACATCGCTTCCCAGAATTGTGCCAACTACTCGATCTGTATTTTTGATCGGCAAAGTTCCTGTAACCTTCTCTCCCTTTTGCAAAGCCGGTTCGCAAAGATCAAGTAGAACTTGATTATCTACCGAATTTTCTAGACCGTGATCTTGATCAATTTGGCAATATCGACCGATTTCTGGACCAACATCAGGTTGGTGGAGAATTGGCGTTAGATCCAATCCTTTAGCTTTCCAGTGTTCAACAGCTTTCTTTGGCTCAAGCAGATCGGTACGCCCAATCATCTCACTGACAGTTCGCATACCAAGACTGGCCATAATTTCACGCATGTCCTCTGCAATGAAGCGAAGGAAATTGACTACGTATTCCGGATCACCCATAAAATTTTTGCGTAGTTCCGGATTCTGCGTAGCAACACCAACAGGACAGGTATCGAGATGACAGACTCGCATCATAATACAACCGAGCGAAACTAAAGGAGTTGTAGCAAATCCAAACTCTTCAGCACCCAATAATGTTGCCATAACAACATCGCGGCCTGTTTTTAACTGACCGTCAGTCTCCACCACGATGCGAGAGCGCAGGTTATTCAGTACCAAGGTCTGGTGGGTTTCAGCTACACCCAACTCCCAAGGTAATCCTGCATGCTTGATACTGGTCTGAGGTGAAGCCCCCGTACCACCATCAAGGCCACTAATTAAAACCACGTCAGCGTGTCCTTTGGCCACACCCGCAGCAATGGTTCCAACGCCGACTTCGGAAACAAGCTTGACATTGATCCGCGCGTGATGATTCGAGTTTTTCAGATCATGAATCAACTGAGCCAAATCTTCAATAGAGTAGATATCATGGTGTGGTGGTGGTGAGATGAGTTCAACACCCGGAGTGGAGTGTCGAACCTTGGCAATCCATGGGTAGACCTTACGACCTGGTAACTCCCCTCCCTCACCAGGTTTTGCTCCCTGCGCCATTTTGATCTGTAGTTCCTTAGCATGAACCAAATAGTTACTGGTTACACCAAACCGACCGGAAGCAACCTGCTTAATGGCACTGTTTTTCGAGTCACCATTTGGCTCAAGAGTGTATCGAATTGGATCTTCTCCACCTTCACCAGTGTTGCTTTTCCCACCGATGCGGTTCATGGCAATCGCCAGCGCCTCATGCGCTTCCTTGCTTATAGATCCATAGGACATAGCCCCAGTTTTAAATCGCTTAAATATTTCTTCGACAGGCTCTACTTCTTCAATCGGGATCGGATCGTCGTCCAATTTCAATTCTAGCAACCCGCGTAAAGTGCCAATTTGCTCGGAGTGCTCATTAATTAGCTCGGCGTACTCTTTATAGACATCGTAGTTATTGGTACGAGTGGCCAATTGCAACTTGTGGATCGTCTTGGGGTTGAACAAATGGTATTCACCATCTTGACGCCATTGATACTGACCACCAACATCCAACGTTTGATTATCAACTGGAATATCGGGATAGGCCCGACGATGCCTCATGAATACTTCACGAGCGATCACGTCCAAGCCAATGCCCTCCACACGGGTATCCGTCCAAGTGAAGTATTTATTAACGACTTCTTGCTTAATGCCGATGGCCTCAAAAATCTGAGCGCCTCGATAGGACTTAATCGTTGAAATTCCCATCTTGGCCATCACTTTGATGACACCTTTCGTAGCGGATTTGATATACCCTTTCACCGCATCATGGTAGGCAATATCTGTCAGTTGGCCTTCTTGAATCATGTCAGCCAAACTTTCAAAAGCCATATAGGGATTGATGGCTTGCACACCATAGCCAATCAACAAACAAAAATGATGGACTTCACGCGATTCACCGGACTCAAGCGCAATTCCAACTTTCGTTCGAGATCCCTCTCTGATTAAATGATGGTGTAGACCTGAAACGGCAAGTAATGCTGGAATTGGTACGTGGTCCTTATCGAGTCCTCGATCCGATAAGATCAGAATATTGTAGTCGTCTTCAATGGCTTGATCGGCTGCTGTAAATAGTTTATCCAGTGCTTTTTCAAGTCCATCTTCGCCATCGGATCGGGCGAATAGAATCGGCAACGTTGTAGAGCTAAAACCAGGTTGATCGATTTGACGGAGCTGTTCTAGTTCTTCGTCCGATAGGACTGGTGTTTGCAACTTAACCTGCCGACAACTTTCGGGTTGTGGATTGAGGAGATTTCGTTCCGGCCCAATGGTTGTTTCAGCAGAGGTGATGATTTCCTCTTTAAGCGGATCTAAAGGTGGATTAGTTACCTGTGCGAAAAGCTGCTTAAAATAATTATAGAGCAGCTGCGGTTTATGGGACAAAACCGCTAAAGGAGCATCGTTTCCCATTGAGCCAACTGGATCTCTGCCGATCTTTGACATCGGTCCTAGAAAAACTCGTTGATCTTCGAAAGTGTAGCCGAAAGCTTGTTGACGTTGTAAGATGGCGTTATGATCTTTTTCCGGTTCTTTCGGTTGTACTTCCGGTAAATCTGACAGGGAAACCATATACTTATCCAACCATTGGCGGTAAGGATGTTCAGCAGCGATCTGATTCTTGACCTCCTCATCACTGACAATTCGACCTTCCTGAGTATCGATTAGCAGAATCCGCCCCGGTTGTAGCCGACCTTTGTAAGCTACCATTTCGGGTGCGACATCCATTACGCCAGCTTCCGAAGCCAGAACAATCACGTCATCTTTGGTGACATAGTAGCGTGAGGGTCGAAGACCGTTTCGGTCGAGGCAGGCACCAACCACTATCCCGTCGGTGAAAGCAATTGAAGCAGGACCATCCCACGGTTCCATTAAGCAACTGTGGTATTCATAAAAAGCACGTTTCTCGTCGCTCATACTCTCATGATTCTCCCAAGGTTCGGGAATCATCATCATAGCAGCATGTGGCATTGATCGCCCAGCCAAAGAAAGGAACTCTAGGCAATTGTCAAAGATGGCAGAGTCGCTACCATCCTCATCCAAAATCGGGAAAACTTTCGACAAATCCTCTCCAAACAATTCGGATGCTAACATAGCTTGCCGAGTTTTCATCCAATTCTGGTTGCCACGTACCGTGTTAATTTCACCGTTATGGATTAGATATCGATATGGGTGAGACCGCTCCCAAGAGGGAAAAGTGTTAGTGGAAAATCGGGAGTGAATAAGAGCGATCGCTGTTGCCATACGGGAATCCTGTAGATCCGGATAGAATTCCCTGACCTGCATGGTGGTGAGCATGCCCTTGTAAACAATGGTTCGACAGGATAAGCTAGGGATATAGAAGTTTGGATCTTGACCCCCATACCGAATGATATTGGAGGCCCGTTTTCGAATGAGGTACAACTTGCGATCGAAAGCTAAATCATCTTGTATTTCAGAACCACGACCAATAAAAGCTTGCCAGACAGATGGTTCGGCTGAACGAGAAGTCGGTCCCAAGTAAAAATTGTCGGTTGGTACTCTGCGCCAACCAAGAAAACTTTGACCTTCTTCGGTGACAATTTCCTCAAACTTTTTCTGGCAGTTGCGGCGTAATTCCCGATCTTCAGTCTGGGTAAAGAAGATCATGCCCACACCATATTGGCCGCGATCAGGCAAGTCTACACCGATCCCTTCGCAAGCATGTTCAAGAAACTCGTGCGGAATTTGCATGAGAATACCTGCCCCGTCACCCGTGTTATCTTCGCAACCACGAGCCCCTCGGTGATCTAAGCAGTCCAAGGCACCGAGTGCCTGACGTACAATGTGATGAGATCTTTCTCCGTTGATATTAGCGACAAAGCCAATACCACATGCGTCATGTTCGTAAGTTGGATTGTAGAGTCCCTGCTTTTGGGGCAAGCCAACCTTTTGGGGCAAGCCAACCAATTTTGTCATCGTGGAACCTCCATAATATTGCTACCTAGAAGCTACCTTTTGCCTGTTCTGATATATTTCATTTTCGGGATTTTAAAATAAACTCGCATTCGTTGTGAGAGAATGACACATCGTCCTACAGAGAATTATAGCTAGGTAGAGAATCACGGTAGGTTGAACGTATAAGGAGTACAATCTTAAGCAAAAGCCTTCGGTATTGTACTGTAACCGCAATTCAATTTCCCAAAGTCTTGGCAGATATTAACGAGGGGCGCAGGCGGACAGAACATAGCCGTACTGTAACTAAATATCACTCGGCCGAGATAATACATTAGATTGATCTTCGTGTCAAGGATTTTAATGAAGCACAAGGATTTCCTTGACAGTCCCTCCAATTTTTTGCTATGATATCTATGTTGCTTTGACAGCTCATTGATGGATGCTAGTACTATTCAGTGATTTTTAAGAGCCACCGCAAAATCCAGTTCCTCAAGCTCTATCTATATTGATGTTCAAGCCTGACTTTTATATATCATATGGGTAATTATGCCCGAAATTCTATCTTGAATTTCATTTCCATTCAAGAAAACATATACTACGAACATTCACCAAATATCGAACTTATGTTTTTTGATAGCAACCCAAGTTGAGCTAGTCCGCTGTTTACTATTAAGGAGAATTCAATGGCAACCAGCCAAACACAGACTTCTCAAATAGCGCTAATCCGGAAAATGTTGTCGGAACTACCCGCCGCTTCAGACTACGCTCCTGTAGCAGAAGCAATAGGCCGAAGTACCGAGTTAGGTGAGATGGAGATTGCTAATTCCTTAAGTGGGTTAGTCTCGATGCCACAATCAACAATGGTCTTCGCCAATCCCGTGTCACACACAGCTAAAGTTGATTGTAACGGAACAAATATCGAATTAAAAATCCGGAGTTTCTCCATCCGTGGATTGGTGGGAGAAAGTGAAATCGTCGCTGGAAATATAACGCCCTCCCATCTCATTTTTGTTGGCCTCTTTGGTCGCCTACCTCAAAGAACCAGTTTGATCGATGAAGAATCATTGTTCCAATCCTTAATAGATAAAAAATTTTATCAAATTATACATGCCAAACAAAACGGTATCTCCGGCATAAAACCAATAAGCCTCCACGTTGCTGAATTTATGAAAGTTTTTTCTCAAGTTGGACCGGAGATTGCCATCCAACATATTACAACGCTTCACAAAGCAGCATATTCAGAGAAATGGAGACAACCTCGTGGTTTTGATGACCGACGACACAATGGATATTTTTTAATCCGGAAAATTCATGTACACATGATGAATGTGGCAGTGGGTGCGATGTCGACCTATATGCGGTATCTACTCAAGGATTCACCAAGTCTAACCAAGCAGGATCTGGCAGATGAGACATGCAACTTCATTGAACAGCATAAGGGAGAAGGCAAAACTGCTTTTGAAACCTGTTATAGCCTATTGCTAGGACGAAAAGCAAACGATGTCGAAACCAAAATTTTGGAGCGAATGGGAATAATTCAGACGCATCATGGATCCGCTGCTTCGAATATGGTTGCTCGTTACATGTCGACTTTACACGCAGTCACCGTCTCGGATTTCTTTAGTGCTGCCCAGATGATTCTTGACGGTAAACGTCATTTTGGAGCCATACATGACATGACAGCATTCATCAAAGAGCTGGAAAAAATACCAGTAACAGATCAGGTTCGAATCATCAAGGAAAAAGTAATGACAGGAGGACTCCCGACTTTCGGGCACCCAGAAATATCAGCGGCTGGTCGTGGGAATCAAATTCAACAGGATCCTCGTGCGGCAATCTATCTATCACCGTTTTTTGAAGCAATAGATCAAAAAGATCTCCGACTCTCAGGCAGGCAACTTGAGAGGCTAAAGATAGTCCAGCGCATTTATCAAATCGCTTTTATTGAAGGAATAAAAAAACCTGATCAAGAAGGCCTGCCACCGCTTCGACTAACGCCAAACACCGATTTCGGGGCTTGGTGTGTTCAGGAGGGGTTAGGCATTGATGATCCGGACCGAACTCTATTAACCTACATTTTCAGAGGCTTTGGCTGGATAATGGATGCCAGAGAACAACTCCAGCAAAAGATTATACGCCCGGTTGTTGCGCCCCATCCCAACATTATACCCAAGGCTGATAATAACTCCACAGTTCCAGATCAGGTAGTGAATGTTCACAAGCGTCTAGCAGAAAATGATGCATTTAGCCCTTCAGAATGATGCATTTAGCCCTTCAGAATGATGCATTTAGCCCTTCAGAATGATGCATTTAGCCCTTCAGTTTGAGACAAGAATTAAGATCACGTTGTTTGAAAGGAGTTGAAATGAACGCATTTGAGAAGCTAGAAATCCCGAAAGACGGAGAAATTATCAGCAAGGAAAATGGAAGACTGGCTGTTCCAGATCAACCTATTATTCCTGTGATTGAAGGTGATGGGATTGGGCGTGACATCATGAAAGCGACACGCCATGTTATAGATAGGGCTGTTGAAAAAGCATATGATAATCATAAAAAGATTGTCTGGCTTGATATTTACGCTGGTGAGAGTGGACATGAGAAATACGGTGAATGGCTGCCACAAGACACCCTAAAAGCTATCCCATTTTTCCGTGTCGCGCTTAAAGGCCCCCTTACAACACCAGTTGGTGGTGGATTTCGAAGCTTAAATGTTTCACTTCGACAACAACTTGACCTTTACGCCTGCATTCGACCAGTACGTCACTTTGAAGGCGTTGTAACTCCAGTGCGCAAACCGGGCGATATGGATGTTGTCATCTTTCGGGAGAACACAGAAGATGTTTATGCTGGAATCGAGTGGCAACAAGGTACTGATGAGGCAAAAAGAGTAATTAACTTTCTAAAGGAAATGGGAATCGAGATCCGTGAAGACTCAGGTATAGGAGTTAAACCGATCAGCATCACTGGCACCAAACGGATTGTCCGTATGGCAATTCAGCATGCAATTGATCACAGCTGCGAGAGTGTAACAATCGTTCATAAAGGAAACATAATGAAGTACACGGAAGGCGCTTTTAGGGATTGGGGATACCAACTCGCCCAAGAAGAATTCGCGGAACAGGTGATAGCCGAATCTGATTTATGGGACCAATATAATGGAGAAAATCCTGAAGGTAAAATCGTCATCAAAGATAGAATTGCTGATAGCATGCTGCAACAAATTCTGACGAGAACTCGTGAATACGACGTAATTGTAACTCCCAATTTGAATGGGGACTACCTATCAGATGCGTGTGCCGCTCAAGTTGGCGGGATTGGCATGGCTCCGGGTGCGAACATTGGAGATGAAGCAGCGTTGTTTGAAGCAACTCATGGAACAGCACCCAAATATGCGGATCAGGATGTGGCCAATCCGAGTTCACTTATACTGTCCGCGGTCATGATGCTTGAGTACATCGGCTGGCAGAAAGCCGCAGATCTAGTTATCAGAGGAATCTCGAAATCAATTTCCCAAAAGAGAGTTACTTACGACTTGGAAAGACTAATGGAAGATGCAACCAAACTCCACACTTCCGAATTCGCATCAGCAATTATCGAAAACTTTTAAGGAAAACATGAAATGAGCAGAAAAAAAATTAGTGTTATTGGAGCTGGTAACGTTGGTGCGACGGCAGCATTTCTCATAGCCCAAAAACAACTTGGTGATGTCGTGATGGTCGATATCATTGATGGTATTCCTCAAGGCAAAGCACTTGACATGGCGCAAACAGGACCAGTTGAAATGTTTGATGCCAATATATCCGGAGCGCTTAATTATGAAGAGACAGCTGAATCAGATGTGGTGATTATTACTTCTGGATCTCCTCGGAAACCGGGTATGACACGTGAAGATCTTTTAAATACCAATGCAAAAATTGTTGGGAATGTTACCGAGAATGTTGTCAGACACTCTCCCAATACTACACTAGTGATGCTGACTAACCCACTTGATATTATGACATATCACGCTTGGAAAGTTTCTGGATTTCCTCAGAATCGAGTCGTTGGACAAGCTGGTGTTCTTGACTCTGCAAGATTTCGCACTTTCATCTCCATGGAACTTGGTGTCTCCGTTGAAGACATCACTGCAATGGTAATGGGTGGTCATGGTGACACCATGGTGCCGTTACCTCGTTATACAACCGTCGGCGGCATTCCAATTACGCAACTCATTTCAGAGGAAAGAATCGAAGAGATATCGGACCGGACACGTAATGGTGGCGGTGAGATTGTTAATCTGCTTAAAGTTAGTGGTTATTACGCTGCTGGTGCATCACTAGCCCAGATGGCTGAGGCAATTATTCTAGACAAAAAACGATTAATCCCCTGTTCAGCGTACCTTACTGGTCAATATGGCATCAATGACTTATACATCGGTGTTCCAGTTAAATTAGGCGCAAACGGGGTTGAAGATATTCTTGAAATTGAGCTCGAGGAAAGCGAACTAGAAGCACTTCAAAAGTCCTCACAGACCTATCGTGAAGGTATTCAGGTGATAGGTTACTAAATCAGCTGAAAATCCCTCCTGATATGCCCTGTTCCTCCATACTGTTAACTCGGAATCATGGCGTAATCTTTATTTTAATGGCATATATGTCGATGTATCCGGCATTAATTCCGCAAGCTGTGGACATTGGAACTGTCCAGTTCTTAAACGCGCTCCAAGATTTAATGGCGGTGAGACCTTATCAGCCTGTGGAACTAACCTCGATTATCGTTGAACTTTCAATGCCTAGTTGTGTTAACCGCTTTGAAGGATGTGAAATTACTGTTAGCTGCACGATTGCTGCACACGGAGAGGGCTTCTGGGAGGCGTAGGATGGATTATGGCATGACTGAAGGGGCAAAGGAGATGAAATTCGATCCGATTAAGCTGGAACTTTACAGGAATATCCTGAACTCGATTGCTGAAGAAATGGGAGTCGCGCTTTGCCGATCAGCCCTGTCAACAAATATCAAGGAAAGACGGGATTTTTCTTGTGCTATATTCAATCGGCACGGAAAAATGATTGCACAGGCCGCCCATATTCCAGTGCATCTTGGATCAATGCCCCTCTCAGTTTTGTCAGTAATTGAGGACCTTGGGATGTCGAAAGGTGACATGGTTATTCTAAACGATCCATTCCGTGGTGGCACACATCTACCCGACATTACACTGGTTGCACCAGTTTTCATTGAGGAAGAGACTCCAATTTTTTTTGTTGCCAATCGTGCTCATCATGCTGACGTTGGCGGAATAACACCAGGGTCAATGCCACTTTCAACCCATATAATTCAAGAAGGTATTCGCATTCCACCAATCAAGATTGTCGAAAATGACGAGATTCGGGGTGATGTGTTCGGTCTGCTGCTTTCTAATGTACGTACACCAGAGGAACGGCGTGGTGATTTGGAATCACAAATATCGACCAACCGGATCGGGAAACAACGACTCATTGAAACTTCAGAAAAATATGGTATTACTGAAGTCAGCGATTATATGAATCAACTCCAAGAGTATTCGGCTCGAGTAATGCGACAAATTCTCTGTCATCTCCCAGATGGTTCGTACACCTTTTCGGATTTTCTCGATGACGATGGTATCGATAACCATCCTATTGAACTTTGTGTAAAGATAACCATTGATGGTACAGAGGCTATTATCGACTTCACTGGGAGCGCTGATCAGGTCAAAGGAAGTATGAATGCAACATATGCTATTACAGTTTCCGCCGTGTTTTACGTTTTCCAGTGTCTTGCCTGTGGTGACATACCATCAAATTCAGGGTGTCTTGATCCAATTGAAATCATTGCCCCAGCAGGTTCTATCGTAAACGCTCAATTTCCCGCAGCGGTGGCGGGAGGTAATGTCGAAACATCCCAACGGATTGTAGATGTCCTCCTTGGTGCATTAGCCAAGGCATGCCCGGATCGCATTCCAGCGGCAAGTTCTGGAACAATGAATAACCTAACTATCGGCAATCAGAATTACACCTACTACGAGACAATTGGTGGTGGAATGGGGGCTAATCCAAATCGGGACGGTATTTCGGCCATCCAAACTCATATGACCAATACACTCAATACACCAATTGAATCAATTGAAACATCTTATCCTTTGCAAGTTGAAAAATATAGAATTCGATCCAACAGTGGTGGAGCGGGAAGATTTCGTGGCGGTGACGGTATCGTTAGATCCTTCCGTCTGCTTTTGCCTGCGCAAGTCACAATTCTATCTGAACGGAGAAAGTTTGCCCCATATGGGCTCGATGGTGGAGAATCAGGAGAGACTGGTCGCAATACACTAAAACGGAACAATCAAGATATCGAGCTTGACGGAAAAGTAAGCTTCACTGGAGATAACGAAGACGTTATCGAAATTAGAACACCAGGCGGAGGAGGATTTGGCGCTTTGAAGTAATTTTTTTTAGCCTCAACCTCCGTGTTACTATCTCCCAACTGACCAAAAAATCGACGAACCGTCAGAACTGATACCTGACACCTTTGTCGATTTTCTTACGCTAATACTCACGAACGCGAATATTACGGAATGAAACCGGACCATGATCGCCCTGTAGCATCAATGGGCCTTTGGCCGGGTTATCATCACCCAGTTGCCCACCAGTTGGACCATTAATAGTAACATTATCATGAATTTTTTTGCCGTTTAGTGTTACTGTCAGTACCATTTCCTTGAGTGTAATATCCATAATTTGCCATTCACCCGCCGGGTTTGTGGCTTCTACGTCAGGACGTTTCTGGTTGTAAAGAGCGCCGTTCTCTGCAGGATAATCATAGGTTTTCCCCAAACTATCTAAAACTTGTAATTCGTAACGACCACGCAGGTAGATACCACTGTTACTCCCTTCAGGAAACAGATACTCAATGTGTAGGTCGAAGTCACCAAATTCATCCTCAGTAATAATATCAACAGCATGCTTTGTATTTTCAAGAATACCATTATGAGCAACCCACGCATGCTCTTGATTGGTGTGACGCATTCGCCAACCACTTAAATCTTTACCATTAAAAATTTCGATCCATTTACTGTCCATAATTATCTCCCAATTCACAAATATTTGTAGCATTCTAAGACATTAAACATATTGTAATAGAATTGCTAGATAAAAAACAAGCGCGGATATCGTCAAAAATCAATTTACGATTTTCCAAAATTATACCTACAATAAAACACATGATACTGACTGTTGCCGTAATTTTTTCATGTCCTTAACCAGATATCACTGATAATCACATCCAAGTTGCAGGAAATTAACCCGCGCCGGTTAGAGTTTCAAGGAGTATGAATTGCATTGAAAGAGTATTTAGAGTCCTTTTCTCTAGAATTCAGCCAAATTTTTGAGGCCGCGTTGACACGTCCAAATTGGAACACGATTGTAACTTAATTGGACTTGATCTTTTCCCACGAAGCATTGAACATTGAATCGGCTGTTACATCGACTTGAACCTGCCCCCGCAGTGTTCAGTTTGTTATGGGCAGAAGATAAAAGTCATTCCCTTGTGATTGCAGCTGTAAGCCAAATGATAAGATGAGCAAAAATGATCATTTTCGTTCTACGCTGCAGAAAGACAACTAGCGTGGTTTTGAGCCAAAATGTGCTCTCTTTGACAGTTGGTATTCTGGTTTAGACAACCTGAAAGCAATTGGCAATATCGGATGGATGTGGCTGACCAGGTTGAAAATGAATAGTCTGCTTAACCCAGATGGTTTGGTCTAATTCAAATCAATCAACTACCAATTGGAGTCCTTGGCCTGACAGCTCATCTTAGAGGTTATGGTTAGGTCAAAATGTTCAATATAGTATCCACCAAACGATGCATTGAACGGGAAAAAGTCCGTTCCGACTAGGGACAACGGAATCATATTGGTTTGAAGTAAATAGGGGTTGTCCGCACCGCTGTCTGTGTATGCTTATTTAAATCTTTTTACCAATTATTTCCTGCTGCGCAACTTATATTGATTTAGGAATCACAACTACCCGTTAATCCAGCGGTGGTACTCATTTAAGATAATCTCTCGTGAACAACTTGGTCGATACACCATCCGAGCATTAAAACCGTATTTAGTATTGACCTGATAATCAGGAATAATGAACTGGAAATCCCAAGCCGGGTTAGTAGTTTGATACTGGCTATTTGTTCCTCCACCAGATGGTGAATGGGTAATTCGGATACCTTCGTTACGATCAAACATCACAATCCAGATATGCTCATCGAACAGCCCATAAAACAAGGGAAGTTGGTAGAGCATAGGCGAGAAGTTACGAAATAGCGCATCACCATAATCGTGGTTGAAGGTCAGTTGCATGTCATCACCAACATGGCAGACTGTGCTTTCGTCGTTGTGCCGTTGGGTACAGAGTTGCGCCCAGTGTGAGTTGTCGTTCTGAAAATAGATGCTTTTATCAAGCGGTGCATTAATATAACTAGCCCAGAACAACCCAATATAACCACCTTCAAACACATGCTGGTGCGCCAAAAAACGGAAATTGATATCTATGTAATACGGTTCAACGAATTTGAAGAGGGTCCAACTTTCAAGGAAAAACGTAGGTGTAGGTGGCTGATACAGTTCGGCTTCACTATCCGATAGACGGCGAAACGTCATCGGCGCGTGACGCGGTTCAAAGAAGATTTCGGGTGAACCGTTGGTATGGCCGTCGAAAATATGTTCCAGATTCCAACCAGCGTAGGTTGGAACAAACAGGTTTCGTTGACTGGATTCGTGTGTCAGGTGCCAGATTCCATTGTAGCCAACACGGTGGTCGGCGTCTGCCGCATTATCTCCGACTATAGCGGTCAATTCACCAACTTTGAATGTGGCGGACTCCATGTCTTGTTTTCTCCTTTGCCTGATTCTCCGACTCCTCCGATTATAGCATCAACATGAAAAATTGGGGATAAATTTTCTCGTTGATTTATGCGATACAAAATGTATAATGTCGGTAGCCAAAATACGTTTTCCAGATTCAAGAACATTTGTACTGAACAAAGGAAACATCGCATGAGCACATTCCATCTGACAGATCAGCAAGTAAGTTTTTTTCATACATTTGGTTATCTCAGTTTCCCCGGGTTAATGACAGATTGTATTGAGGAGATTGAATCAGCCTTTGAAGCCCTATGGGCAGAAAACGGTGGTGGACACAATGGTCAGCCACATGATGGTAAAGCCAGATCCTGTATAGCACAGTTTATTGGCCAAAGCGAGCGATTAAGCGCGTTGCTGGATGATCCACGTATTCTTGTTATCGCCAAAACACTACTTGGCGATAACTTCAATTACATGGGTAGCGACGGCAATTACTACGTTGGTGATACCGGTTGGCATTCCGACGGATGGCACAAGGAGATATTGCACATCAAGATCGCCTTCTACCTTGATCCGCTGACTCGCGATACAGGTTGTCTCCGCGTAGTCCCAGGCAGTCACCTCCTCGGCGATAGCTATGCCGATTCGCTCTCCCAAAAAACTCGTAAGAGTCAGGAGTTGTGGGGAATCAGTGGGCAACAGGTGCCAGCCACTGATTTTGAAACGCAGCCAGGCGACGTGGTTTGCTTCAATCACAATATCAAGCATGCTACTTTTGGTGGTGGTACCCGTCGACGTATGTTTACCATGAACTGTTGTCAGCGTTACCCGGAAGACCGTCTGGAAGATTTTCGCAACTACATTAGTGGTGGCGCCCGGTTCTGGGTCGAGCGAGGATATGGTGAGGTGATGATTCGCACAGCTGGACCAAAACGGATGCGGCATCTGGAACAGAAACTGGCTAACGACGGACATCTGGCCGAACTCTCCCGCCAAGCTCGTAACGCTATGTCAGAACCTTCGCGAGGATAATCTTCAGATATATCACAAGTCATAATAAATTTTCAACTTTAGTAAAAGAAAGAAAGGAAGTATGAAGCCTAAATTTCGGGTTGGCATCGTCGGCGCCGTATCCAGTTACAGCCTGCATTATGGCCAGACGCTTTGGGACATGCCGGGCATTGAGTTGGCCAGTTTGGCCTATCTGGGGCGAGACCCAAAATATATTAAACATTCGCTCAACCTGCCGTGGCTGGCTAAGTATCCGAAAACGCTCGAAAGTTACGCTGAAACATTCAAAACGCAGATCTACGAAACAGTAGATCATAATGGTTGCAAGTAGCAAACCGGACGCGGTTTGTATTTGTGCCGAAGACTATCTGCATCAGCACTACGCCTTACAAGCAGTCGCTAGCGGGATGCATGTGTTCCTGCCTAAACCGTTTGCTCGTTCCAGTGAAGAAGCCGAGACCATGTTCAAGGCGGCAAATACGAATAATCTAGTGATGGTTGGAAGTTTACCTCATCGTTTCCAAGCTGCATCTGCTACTGCTCGTCAAGCAATCGACGATGATAAAATTGGATGTCCGGTTTCTGGTCACTTTTCCATCGCGCACCATCTCTCGCTAGGAGGTTGGAAGAGTGATCCTAGCATGGCCGCAGGGCCAGAACTGGAGGTTGGTTTCTACGCTTTTGATCTAATGCGGATGCTGATGAAAAGCGAACCGCAAACGATAATGGGTATTGGTGTCAATCTCGACCATCATGGAATTCCTTACATCGATAACGGTAAATGTATTATCAAATGCCAAAACGGCGCCTTGGCGTCAATTGATCTCATTTTTTCCATACACCAACCTTTTTCCGCTGCTCGAAAAATGCATGTAGTTGGTGATGAAGGGGCTTTAACGATAGAACCTGATCCGAACACTGATGGGGAGTGCGTCGCCATCTACAGACCAGATAGAATTGAGCGGCAGAAAATTCCCAAATGGGATCCCCACGCCAAGGAGTTAGGTGCCTGGATAGATCTCTGTCGGAACGGAGGAGATTCCACCAAATGGCAACAGGAAGGGTTGCGGACACTTGCGATGATTTCCGCTTACAAGCAAGCCTACCAAAACAACGAGATGTTAACCTTGGATCAGGAGGGAAAAAGTTAATGGATTGGTACGGACATACTTTTGCATTCAAGGTTCGGGTGGATGTCGAGCATGTCGAAGCTCAAAGATATATCGGTGACTTTCGCATGACAAAGGTATCAGTGATCAACCTTCTGGATTTGCTGGATGAAATTAGTGTCAAGTTATCGTTTTGCGTACTGGGCATTACGGCTGAGTTTTATCCCAATCTCATCGCCGAAGTTATCGAGGCTGGACATGAGGTCTACGGACACAGTATGTATCACGAACCTGCCTTAGCCGAACGGCCATTAACTGAACAACGCCATGAAATGCGACGTATGCGGGAGGCTATTAAAAATGCTGGTGGGATTGACGTGCGCGGTGTTGGAATTCCTCATCACGGCATGGCAGACGAGAACACATTGCGTGCGATCGCAGAGGTGGGGATCGAGTACGTGGAATCAAGGTTTCAAGCTAAAAATTCAGTCCTCCCCAAATGGCGTTCCATCGATGGCACAAATCTCAAAGTGATTGTGCCGGGCGACCAGAGTCGTGGTGCTTCAGATTACACCGACCGGCGTCCGTATTGGGCTCAGGTACACGAGGAAACATTCAGTCCAACCAATGCCAAAACCAAGTGGATGGCAAATATCGATTGGGCCAAAGAAAATGGAAGAATGGCACAGTTAGTCATCCATCCGTGGATGCTGATGGTCAACCCAGGCGAAGTCAAAGTAATAAAAGACCTGCTAATCTACGCCCGTGATCAAGGAGCTTGGATGGCAACCGTTTGAAGGGTTAATTAATTTGACACAAGACTAACACCCTAAAAGGAGAAGCATATGAAACCAGGTTTTATGTCTTCGGTTTGCCCGAAGCAAACACTTTCTGAATTGATTGAAACGGCCAAAAAATACGGTTACCAGGGAATAGAGTTTCGGGTGGAATGGGACCATCAACACGGTATAGAGCTAAATGCTACCGACGAGGAACTTCAGCAGGCCAAGCAGCTGTTAACGGATAACGGTATCGTCGCCTCCTGTATTGCGACTGGTGTTCAGTTTAACTCAGGTAATCGTTCTGACCACCTTTCGCAGCGCGACTCACTTCAAAAGTATATTGGACTGGCAGCCAAGATGGATGTTCCGTACCTGAGAACTTTTAGTGATCCGGTTCCTGAAGAAGATGAAGTTGCCCGGAACGAAGTGTTGAATCTAGCTGCGGAATCTTATGCTTCCGTCGATGATTGGGCTAAACAACACGGCGTTCAGGTTTTGGTGGAAACACATACCAACATGCGGGCCCACTGGGCTAAGCAGATCTTAGATACAGCCAGTGCAGATAGTTTAAATATTCTGTGGGATGCTGGCCATCATTTGGGTCGGGGGCAATCGGTGGAGGAAGCGTATCCGTACTTATGCGGACAGGTATCGCACCTACACTTTAGATCTAATCCCAGTAGTGAGACACTGACCGACGTTGACAATCAGCAGATCTTCAGCCTTTTAGCTGCTGATAGGTTTACAGGGTTCTTCTCGCTGGAGGTGATAAATCCTGAAGATTCCGAGGCCGTTTTGAACCATCATATAGCCAAGTTCACCGAATTCATGAAGGGAATCTAAGTTGGCCAACCTGCAAGACCGCACGCACAACAGCAAAAGAGCATTGCAATGATGAACCAACAATCAAGCCCAAATTTTCTTGTTTTTATCGTTGATCAGATGAACAGTTTCAGCCTTGGATGCCATGGTAATTCAGATGTCCGCACACCCAATATAGACAAGTTATGCGCTGGAGGTACAAGTTTTGACCGCGCCTACTGTAGCAATCCGGTCTGTTCCCCCTCCAGAGCTACGCTCCATACCGGACTGACTCCCCGGCAACACGGTTTGGTCACCAACGGGTGTAAATTGACGGATCAGATGCCCACGTTGCCACAGGTGTTGGCGGACAATGGGTATCGTACCCATTGTGTTGGCAAGATCCATTTGCAACCATTCAGCACCTCTGACTTTGGCGAGGAAGGTCATCCCCTTTCGTGGGAGAGTCGCGACCTGTGGAATGAAGGTGTGATCGAAGGATTACCCCTACCATATTATGGCTATCAAACGGTGGACTATGTTGGTGGACATGTCAACTATGTCAACGGTGATTATATCAATGACGTGGAAGCACGGTCTCCAGGTACCAGAGCAAAACTGAGCCGGGCAGAGGCATACCATAGTGTACCGAAAAGTCAAGCTTGGCGAATGCCAATTGATCCGGAACTGCACTATAATCATTGGATCGCAGACAGGTCGATGGACTTTCTCGATTCGGTGCCGGATGAGGATAATTTCTTTCTTGTCACCTCTTTCCCAGATCCTCACCATCCCTTTGCTGCCTGTCGACCCTACAGCGAAATGTATGATCCCAACGAGGTCACCTTGCCGGAAACCTGGAACGAAGGTGAAGATCTCTGTGGTTACCTTCAACGGGATGCCAACACCGGGCACAGTTCGTGGGACGAAACCGCTTTACGAGAATCCATCGCCCAGACTTACGGTATGGTCACTCACATCGACGACAATGTCGGCCGTCTGCTCCAGTACCTTGATCAAACCGGACACGCCGACAACACTGTTGTAGTGTTTCTGTCTGATCACGGTGAGTATCTTGGTTCTCATCACCTGCTACTGAAAGGGAAGTGGCCCTACGAACAGGTGGTGCGTGTGCCGTATATCTGGAAAGATCCAAAAGCAAGAGCGAGAGGAAGATCTGATCAAATTGCCAGCCTGCTCGATTTTGTGCCGACGGTGCTTGATTATGTCAAAATTGATCAAATTCCTTTTAAGTTGCGTGCCGAGGGGAAAGGAACTACACCAACCCTGCCGGGGAGATCATTGCGAAGCTGGATTGAAGGAAATACAGAGTCGAGTGTCGGCGCCTTAGTCGAGTATGACGAAGACTTCTCTGCAGGACATATATGTCGCTACCGGATGTTTATTGAATCACGATTCAAGGTCTGTCTCTACGGAGGAACAGGGCAGGGGGTTTTGCTCGATCTGGAACAGGATCCACATGAACGCCGTAACCTATGGACAGATAGCAGCTACACCAGCATCCGAAACGATATGCTGGCCAAACTGGCTGACCGATTGGCGTGGACGGATCGGCTTGATTCCCCTCGTTATTGTGGTGCTTAATCGACAGCAGAACAAATAAATTTCCGCGCCCCTGGAGATTTTTCAGTAATTGCGTGCCCTCAAGATGGCACGTATGCAATCTTTTTCAAAGACGACCTGAATCAAGGAATACTTGCTATGAACAACCGTCCAAACATTCTAATTATTCAGTCTGACCAGCACCGAATCGACTGTATCGGAGCATATGGGAACTCAGAGATCCAAACACCACACCTCGATGCGCTGTCAGCGGACGGCATCAGGTATCAGCAGTCGTTCTGCCCATATCCGGTGTGCACACCATCGAGATATTCATTTCTGTCCGGGCTTTATGTCCATCAGCACATGGGGCGGAGCAATCGCTCAACCTTGTCCCCCGTTATCCCGACCTTTCCGCGTGTTCTGTGTGATGCAGGTTATCAAACTAAAGCTGTCGGCAAGATGCACTTCACACCGACCTACCTGGACGTTGGATTTGAAGAGATGTTGCTGGCTGAGCAGGCTGGGTCAGGGCGGTACGATGACGACTATCACCGATGGTTGAAGGAAGAAGGTCAGTTCGACCAGATTGATCTGATAGATCAGGTACAGGAGTATCGACAACAGACGTCAGCAGAATACTGGGATACTGTCGGCGCCATAGAATCGAACCTGGAGGAAAAGTACCACTCTACCACCTGGATTGGAGATTGTGCTGTCGAAAGCCTCTCCGATTGGAACCATGATCGTTCGCACTTGCTGATGGTGAGTTTTATCAAACCGCACCATCCGTTCGATCCACCAACACCGTGGAGTCGGATGTACGACCTAAACCGACTGTCACTACTGCCCGGATACACCGATTCACCCCTACAGCATGATCTGGATTTTCACGCTGGATTTTTCCCTTACGCTGAAATGACAGAGGAAAAGATTCGTGGTGCCATGGCTTATTATTATGCGACTATTTCTCAGATCGACCATCACCTTGGACGCTTAATAGACTGTCTCAAGCAAAAGGACTTATACGATAATACACTTATCCTTTATAACAGCGATCACGGTGAATATATGGGTTATCATCACCTGTTGCTGAAAGGTAATTACATGTATGATCCACTGATCAAGGTGCCATTGATTATCAAGTATCCAGATCAAACCCAGGCAGGTACTGTTTCTGACGCCTTGGTCAACACCATCGACGCGGCACCGACGCTATTGAAACAAACTAGCTGCCAAGTCCCCGAAACTATGATGGGGCTGGATTTAATGGATTCAGCAGATCAGCGGGAATTCGTTTTCGCCGAAGCTGGTCGTGGCAGCGGATACATGGCTCGGTCAAAGACACGGAAACTTCTACTTCATCACCAGGAGAACCAATCCCAATTTTTTGATCTGGAGATGGATCCGTACGAATTGAACAACCTCTTCTTCGATCCACATTGGCAGGACGAGGTTGCTGCCTTTCGGGAGGCATTGTTCAAATGGGCAATGTTTGATCATCCAACTCATGCCTACCTAGACCCAACTTCTGCCATAATTCCGGCTAGGAACGCAGTTCACCATGATGATGGACATCGAGATGAGATCTACGCTTACTTTAAAAACAAAATGAAAGGTAACGCGTAGTCGGGAGATTCTCAAATTTGCAAGATCAAAAGACACGCTTAATCCATCTGTTACCGGTCGAACGTCAAACCAAGACCGAAACTCAGGATTTGATACGCGGTTTTACAGACGCGGAATTGGCAGAGGCACAAGTAATCGTGCCAGAGAGAGAAGAACCAGGCCTGACTGCACCCATACCGAGAAAGGTTCATGTATCTGGTCGTGCTTGGGTTGCCGATCAGGGAAGAGCAAATGGCTTAAGCGATGTACGCGTCACTGATGGAGAGTACATCTATCTGACAGAAGAAGATGGCACCTTTTCCTTTATCTTTGACATGGATGATGATCCACACTGCCGTTTTGTTGTGGTCGTCTGTCCAAGCGGTTACCGATTAACAACGCCCTTTTTCCTACGCATCCCGCACGATGAAGAAACGGTAGAATACCAAGTCGACTTTGTTTTTCATACCGATATCCAAGATAGTCAATTTTCGTTTCTGGTAGCCAGTGATAGCCAGTTCACCCGGCCAGAAGCCATGATCAGCATAGCGAAAGATTTCGCCCAGATGACAGAAGAAGCCAAAGACCTTGCGTTTCTAATGACGGTTGGTGACCTGACCATGAGTGGCACACACTACCAGTGGGATATGTACGATCAAATTCAAGGTGCTTCTCAACTGCCGATTTATAACAGTTTTGGGGGGCATGATGGCAACTGTCTCACACCCCGTAGTACGCTCAACTACGAACTGCGGATTGGCCCGCCCTACTATTCGTGGGATTATGGTGGGGTTCATTTCGTTCAATTTGTGACCGAACATCGGTATCTCGGTGAGAGAGGTCAGACACGGCAAGATAAGTGGTTGGAAGCGGATTTAAAAATGGTCGTACCGGAAACACCCGTTATTGTTGCCACACATTACCCACTAAAGGCTGATTGGTTCGATCAACGAAAAGCTGAGGGCTTTAAGGTGATTTGTCAATTGGCTGCCCACTGGCATTGCGTCCAGGTCGGCAGTCGAGGGTCAGTCCCAGTCTTAATTACTGCTCCAGCCCGAGGATCGGATTGGGGATCGTATTCTAACGCTTACCGATGGGTGCACATTACCTCAAACGGTGTTCGAAGCGACCTCCGAGTTGCTGGACAATACCAACGACTGGAGGTCATTTCTCCGGCTGTTGCAACCACCCTCGGCCAACAACCGATTCGTCTGTTGGCTTATGATTCGGCCAAGAAGGTAAAAACGGTGAGGTGTCGTCTGGCAGATCCAAATGGTGTTATCCAATCGACAGATCTAAAGCTTGACGGCGATTGGACATGGAAGGAACAGTTTAATCCACAAATTCCTGGTCAGTGGACGTTTGAACTAGATGCCACCGACCAACTCAACCAGTGTTGGCAACAGAAACATTTAGTTGAAGTCATTGATACGTGTTTAGCTGATCCTGTGATTGGTGGCGACTTTCCTTGGATCTTAGCTGGAGACCCTCCCCGCGTATTAGCAGAAGGACCGGAACCTCCACTTTATCCACTTTGGATACAGCACACTGGTTCTGTTCATGTCCTACATGCTTCACCTGTCGTCGCTCACGGCCATGTGTATGTGGCTGTAACCAACCCAAACGCGGGTGAGATCTTTCATGGAATCTGCTGCTTTGAGGCCAAAACGGGGCAGGAAATTTGGAGGAGTCCATCGCCACGAGGAGATATCCGCGGGGCAGTGACGGTTCATGAGGATTGCGTTTATACAGTGACAGGCCAAGGATGGGCTGCTGCCTATATGGCCAAAACAGGAGAATTGTTGTGGGCACAACCACTAAAGCCGGCTTATGCCGACGGTCGTCCGCTAGCCATTAACCAAACACCACCGATTCCGACAAAATTCGGCCTATTGGTAAGCGATTGGCAGTCACCACAGTTCCTGCTTAATTACCAGACTGGTGAGGAAATCAGGCAATTCGACATTGATATTGGTTATTATGCAGCCTTCGCCACCATTTTCGACGACATCCTTTACATCGCGCGCCGTTACGGGCGTTCGGCTATTCGGTTGCCTTTAGGAGAAGTGGTGTGGGAAGGTGAGGAATCTGCCCGATCAACCTCGGCCGGAATTGTTGTTGATGGAAAATTTATATATCGCACGGCATCGAGCGTGAAGGCACTGGATACCGAAACTGGAGAAGAAATCTGGGACACACCTGTGGCCAATGCCGGGTTCCAGAACCCAATTCCGGTTGTATGGGATGATCTGGTGTTGGTCAATGGTACGCACTTTACTGCCATTGACTTGGTCACGAGCGAGATCCGATGGGAGGTTGCCTGTGCGCAAGACGCATCCAGATTTGAACGCTCCCAGCGTCAAACTATGGCCGGAAGTTCTACACCAATCGTTGCTGGAAATTATGCCTATTTTGGCCATGACGACACCTCAATTCGAACCGTCAATAACCAAGGCCATCTGGTCTGGGTGTATCGGCTTGGTACGCCAATCAAGACTGCACCTGTGGTTTGCGGAAATTTACTTTTTGCTCACGATTACTCAGGAAACCTGTGGTGTTTCGCGCCAACCGTCTGAATTTTGAATTGCCCTTCATCGTCTGACCTTCTATAACCATATTCGAGGAGTGAACATGTTAAGATCCCAGTTTTATCCACTTATATTTGGAATTTCGGTGACAATAATCCTAATTGGTTGCCAGCAGAAATCGACCGATAAAAACAGGCAGAGTACAAAAGGCAATCAGGTCATCACCTTGATTGTGCGTTGCAAAGCAAAACCACCTACTGAAGACTGGCGCGGAAATAACCTAATTGCTGCGGCAGAAGTGGTGAACGCAGAATTACAAGCGGCAGAGGATAAACGCAGTGTTCGAATTCAACTGATTCAGGATGACAAAGACTGGGGTGCATACAAGACGGAGTTTGAGCTGGCATCGGATGCCAATCAAGCCTCAGATATTATCCTTTCCGGGCATGAACATATTGGGGATTGGGCCTCTGCCAACTTGATCCTGCCCATTACAGACAAAATACCAAACCATCCCGAATTTAGTGACGTTATTCCATCGTTATGGCAGGCGACAGAATGGAATAGCGAAAGATGGGGTATCCCGCAAGATGCCGAAGTGCGCCTCTTATACTATAGTAAACCGATCCTGCGGAAACTTGGCTGGAGCGATGAAAAAATTGAAAATCTGCCGACTCAAATTACCAAAGGTGAATTTACTTGGCTAGACATGCTTCAAGTGGCCAAGCAGGCAGTAAATCAAAAAATAGTAGTCCCTGGGAATGGTTGGTGGCATCGTTCTCAGAATGGGCCTGACTTCTTATATTATTATTTAGCCCACGGGGGCGAAATCATCAACCAAGATGGAATTCTTGTCTTTGACCGACAGGCTGTTTTGAAAGTCTATCAACTATTGTATTCTGCCGCCCACGAAATACGGGTGCTCTCACCCAACCTGATCGGTATGGATGCCAACGAATGGAATACCACTATCAGTACGGCTAATAGAGTGCTCTTTTGGTTCGCTGGTTCGTGGAACTGGGCTGATTGGGCCACTAACTATCTCCAGGATTTTGGAGTTGAAGCGTTTTTATTCAAAAATGTTGGGTTCGCACCAATTCCGGCAGGATCGACCGGAAAGCCGATTACGCTGACACATCCGCTGGTATATATGATCAGTACCCAGTCGACGCATCCAGACTTGGCCTTACGAGTAATTGCTAAAGCCACAACCAGAGAGTCTAATACCAATCACGCTGTCAGCAGTGCCCATTTGGGAATTTTGAAATCTCAGAAGAATTTTCCGCCTTATGTCAAGGCCAGATTTCTTAGCGAAGTAATGTATCTCCTCAATTTCACCACTTTTCTACCAAATAGTACACACTGGGGCAGTTGGTCGGACGCGTTTTTCCTGGGAATTCAAGCGGTAGAGTCTGGGGATCTAAAACCAGCACAGGCTTTAGAGGTCATTGAAGGTCAAATCAAAAACGATCTCGGAAATCAGATCATTATTCGTTGAAGTTAATGATTATATTATAATCATACGCACAAATACTATAGTTATTTAGATCGGAATTTTTTTGTCGCGTTTTGCCTGAGTTCGTATTGAGGCCTCTAATATATTGAGAA
>DTUY01000085.1 GCA_012963885.1 Candidatus Poribacteria bacterium
TGCAAATGTCTTATCAATTTAAATGATACTAGGAATGTACCTCTGGAAATAGTTGCTATGGTATTTATAAATATCTCAATATCCTAGCCGCAGGATGATGAGTGAACGCCACGGCGGTCCAAACCCCGGCAACTTCAGCTTACTCCTATATTCAAACATGGTAATACTCTCCAGCTAGAGTCTAAAACCAAAGCCGCACAACCCATCCATGCCGGTCTGAACTAGGCCTCAGGTCGGCGTGGGTGGGTTGATTTCGGCTTATATTATCGTCATCAGATTAACCCACCTCTTTGCCTCTATACGACAATCGTGATAGAATGCTTCATCTGATCGCTAGATTTGACTGTCGCATTGAAGACACAAAACCACCATAGTTCCACTCGGAGGTAATTCATCCGTTGGGGATATTTTAAGTAAGAGCCGAGCGACATCAACATCCATTATATGATACCCAGCTGAATTCCTTCCTCATATGTAGTTGCAGGTGGTTAGAACAACGTGGGAACACGACAGAGGCTCAAATCTCAGATTCCGTTGTGTCAATTGGGGATGTCAGAAGTTGGCGCCAAGATGGTTGAGTTTCTGGTGACAGACCTATCTGATTATGTCATTGGGCAGCGTGTTCCAGTTTGCCGTGAATTTGCGGAATTTTAATTATGATTTAATGTAATCATTTACTTCTGATAGGAAATAAGATGGCTAATCCAAACGTACTTGTGATTTTGACCGACGACCAAGGATGGGGCGATTTGAGCGTTCATGGCAACACCAACTTAGATACGCCCAATGTCGATTCGCTAGCACGGGACGGTGTTCTGTTCGATCGGTTTTATGTGTGTCCGGTCTGTGCACCAACACGGGCTGAATTCTTAACGGGAAGATACCATTTGCGCGGTGGCGTACACGGCGTGAGTATGGGAGCAGAACGTTTGAGCTTAGATGAAAAGACCATTGCCGATACCTTCAAGGCAGCTGGTTATGCGACTGGCGCCTTTGGCAAGTGGCATAACGGTACACAGCATCCGTACCATCCCAATGCTCGTGGATTCGACGAATTTTTTGGTTTCTGTTCGGGCCATTGGGGACACTATTTCGATGCCGAAGTGGAGCACAATGGTCAATTTACGCAGGGACAAGGCTATCTGCCAGACGAAATCACTGATCGCGCGATGAATTTTATGGCAACCAACGTGAAAGCAGGTCAACCGTTTTTCTGTTATCTACCCTATAATATCCCCCATACTCCATTTCAGGTGCCAAATCGGTTTTATGACAAATTTCGCTACTTGTCAATCGATATGAAGGCGACAAACCCAGAACATGAGGATTTTGAACGTACACGGGCGGCACTGGCACTGTGCGAAAATATCGACTGGAATGTAGGTCGATTATTGGACAAATTGGACCAGCTTGGTATTGCCGAAGATACTATTGTCTTCTATTTTGGTGACAATGGACCCAATGGAGAACGATGGAACGGTGGCATGAAAGGTACCAAAGGGTCAACAGATGAAGGAGGTGTGCGTGTGCCTGGGTTGATGCGTTGGCCCAAGCATATTCAACCTGGCATGGTGATTGAGGAGATTGCCGGCGGAATTGACTTGTTGCCGACTTTGGCCGATATGGCATGTGTTGAAATGGTGAGCGAAAAGCCACTGGACGGCCGTAGCCTAAAGCCATTGTTAATCAATGAAGCGGCGGATTGGTCAGATCGGATGATTTTTACGCATCAGCGTAACGCGGTAAGTGTCCGCAACCAGCGATTTCGCTTGGATGCAAAGGGCAAGTTGTACGATATGTCTGCTGATCCCTGTCAGACAAAAGATGCATCGAATGATTTCCCTGAAGTACAAGCAATGCTGGTGAAAGCAGTAGCCGAATGGCGTTCAGAAGTATTGCCTGTACAGGACAATAGGCCTTTTTCGGTCGGCTACTGGCAATCTACCCCACTACCAGCACGAGATGGTGTGCCCCACGGTGGAGTGCAGCGGAGTGCAAGAGCTCCCAATTGCTCCTATTTTACTCACTGGACTGAAGTCGATGACACTATGACCTGGGACATTATAGTCGGTACTAGTGGTGACTATGAGGCTGTAGTCTACTACACCTGTCCGGCTAAAGACGTCGGCGCAACTGTGGAGTTGAACTTCAACGGACAAACTGTACAAGGACAAGTCACCGAGGCTCATGACCCACTGTTGGTAGGTGAAGCAGATGACCGTTGTCCGCGAGGTAGTGAGTCATACGTCAAGGATTTTAAGCCGCTGATGTTGGGTGCGCTCCACCTAGCAGCAAATCGTGGGACGCTGACATTGCGTGCGCTCGAAGTTCCCGGTTCTCAGGTGATGGATGTGCGACGAGTAGTGTTGACCAAGAAAGAACTATGAAACTCGACATCCTTCTACTTGAAGATATAAGAGAATGGAAAATGGATGATGTGCAAGATTACATTAAGATACTAGAACGTAACGAAAGTCAGAATGGTGCTTTATACCATTTTATGTTTTTAATGAAGATTTAAAGTGCGGCAGCTTCTTGGCGACAACGGGCTGACTCAAGCAGTGGCTACTTTTCTGAAGCAGAGGAAAGCCTACATCTAATTTTGTAAATGGTATCACAACCGAACTTTGCTGATCCATTCACCATCTGCTACTGCATATTAGGTAGGACCGAGAGGAAGTTTTTGTGTGACAACCATAGTTCTATTGACACAGGAGATCCATTCATGACTCAAACCAAATTCGGTTTAGCCAAAGAACAGGTCCGTCAATAC
>DTUY01000086.1 GCA_012963885.1 Candidatus Poribacteria bacterium
TCAATCAGTCTATAATCAGGATGGTTCAGGAATCACAAAACTTGGTAACTGGATTAGACCTCTTGCATAAATAGTAAAATCTGCTATATTTCTAACTGAGAGACCGTTAAATTCTTTGGCATATATGAACTCAAAAGCCTCTTCACTTCTGTCTCTTGGACTTATACAAGAGGTCTAATACAATCCTGATGGTCAGTTACCGTAAAATCAATATCAAACGCTAATATGCGAAAGGTGAAGTTATGATGGTTCAGAGATTTGTTGCTGTGTTGTTGATGGTTGTCTTGGTAGGTTTGGTTCGTACTGAAAATACCCAGGAAGTGGTTGTTGCGAATGCAAAGGAACTGAAGGGAATTACGGTAAATTAGAAACTCACTTGTGAATACCGAAACCTCGATCCGTTCCCGTTCCATCTTAATCGGTTTGGTGTTGGTTGTTCTGAATTGCTATTGGATCATGATGTCCTTCATGTTCGGAGGGGGGGAAAGTGCCACTATAACCTTGATTTACAATGTTTTCTTTAGCCTGTTTTTGCTGATCGGCAGCAATCTACTACTATACAATACTTTACCTCACCTTGCTTTCAATCGAAGTGAATTACTGACCATCTATGTCATGCTTAACATGGCTTCGGTCATTGCTAGTCACTTCAACTTACAGGTGCTGATTCCGATTATTCCTCACGCCTACCGTTTTGCCACCCCTGAAAACGAGTGGGCCGTTCTGTTTCAAAGATATATACCCAATGGGTTCGCTATTGACAATCCGAGAGTTTTCGACGATTTTTACAGAGGAAACTCGACCTTTTATTCTCCCACTCATCTGCTTGGATGGATAAAACCGGCTCTGATTTGGTCGGGTTTCCTATCGGCCTTATTGCTAGGCATGCTCGGCCTCAATGTTCTACTCCGACAACAGTGGACAGAACAAGAAAAACTCAGCTATCCACTAATTCAACTTCCACTGGAAATGACAGCACCTAGCCGAAATTTGCTGAAAAACCGACTAATGTGGTTGTCGTTCTCTTTTGCTTTTGCGATCAACCTGCTAAATGGCCTGCATCTGTTGATCCCAACTGTCCCTCGTCTAATTAGTGGTCAGCAATATGATATGAGCTATTTGTTTTCTGAAAAACCATTTTCAGCCATTGGTTGGACACCCGTTTCGATCTATCCTTTTGCCATCGGCATTGCTTTCTTAATGCCACTCGACCTCTCTTTTTCTTGCTGGGGCTTTTATGTTTTATGGAAATTACAGAAGGTAATCGGCAGTGCCATCGGCGTGGCCAGTATTCCTCAGTTTCCCTATGCCGACGAACAGTCTTTCGGAGCATATGTCAGTTTAGGTCTAATTGCTCTCTGGCTGACTAGAAAACATTTATGGCATGTGTGGAAACAATCCATTTTTATTTCTGTGCTAACTATGCAGAATAGTCGCCAACCAATCCCATATCGTTGGGCTATCGGTTTGATTGGTTTTTCGGCCCTATTTATAACCCTATTCTGTCTCTATGCCCAAATGTCGTTTTGGGTAATTGTTGCTTTCTTTGTCCTATTTGCCCTACTCTCAGTTGGTTTTACGCGTATCCGAGCAGAATCAGGAATTCTGTTCCACGATCTGCATTTTACAGGCCCAGAGGCCGCTTTAGTCAAAACACTGGGCACTCGACAATTTGCCGTCAGTGACTTAACCTTATTTTCGTTCTTCTTTTTTTTTAATCGAGCACATACCTCAAACCCTATGCCTTATCAACTGGAAGGATTCAAAATTGCTGAACGTGCCAAAATTAACCAGCGTAGATTCCTGGTTGCCATGTTAGTAACCATTCCGGTTGCCTCTTTAGCGGCCTTTTGGGCTTACTTACACGGTGTTTATCAAATTGGGTCTGGTGGTAGTTTCGCTTGGGGAGCATTTAACCGTCTTCATCGCTGGACAACCACTCCAACTGATTTTGATCCTGTTGCTACCTCTTTTGTTTTAATTGGTGTAGTTAATGCCATCCTGTTAACCATCCTGCGCTGGAAGATCATTTGGTGGCCATTGTCACCTATTGGTTATGCAATTTCTGGTAGCTACACCATGAACATTTTTTGGCTCTCTTTCCTTATTGGTTGGACAATTAAAGGAATTCTGATTAAGCAAGGTGGATTGAAAGCCCATCGACGGATTCGACCACTCTTTTTCGGTTTAATTTTGGGCGAGTTCATTATGGGCAGTTTGTGGAGTTTGATTTCGATTGTCACTCAACAACCAATGTACGATTTTATCGATTAAAAGGGATTTAATTTACATTAGACCTCTTGCATAAGTCAAAGAAATAGAGGTTCGGAGATCCTTGAGCCCACGTATTCAATGAATTTAGATACCTCTCAGCTATAGAATTCTGATGAGTTTTACTATTTATGCAAGAGGTCTATTGAATTGGATGTGGATACTCTCGTCATTTCATCATCTTCTTGCAACGCAGGAATCCTACCATATTCGTTATAGAACATTTGTAATTGTTCAGTTTCACCTTGTTTACAATATGGGAGCCTCATTCCACTATACCACAGGCTAAGTGAGTCTTCATTGCCTGCATCTGGGATTGATAGCATATCCCAAGGAATAAAGTTGGCCAACTAGTGATGAAGAAGAGATGACCGAAAGATTTCATCGGAGGGGGTATAAGCCTTATCAATTTATTCGGGAAATATTAGATAGTGTTTACGAGACTATACTAAAAACAGAATGAAACCGAAACTTTGTAGGGGGGCTAAATGAGGTAAA
>DTUY01000087.1 GCA_012963885.1 Candidatus Poribacteria bacterium
GATTAAAAGACATTAGGCAATAACAACTCTGATCGCAGGTTATTGTAAGATAAATTGGATACTGATAAAGCTGATTTATTTCAACAGTTTATTAGCAACGGATTTGTATTAATTCCAAAAGTCATTTCCAGCAAGTTATTAACTCAAGTCTCAGCTGATATAGACGATGTGTTGGGAGAAAATCCACCTGAATTAGGGACTGTTGGACCTTACTTCCCACCAATCAATAAGCCAGAATCTCTAATGCCCTCTTGTTGCAAACTTCCGTATTTACATTAGCCGAATCCTTTGTGGGCAAGGGCAAATTATTAGCCCCTGAACAGGTTCAACTCGCACTAAACATTCCTTATTTCCCACATCGTCCCAGTCGACATCATCTTGATGGTGTATCCATCCCTGAAGCCGATGGGAGACCAGGCACATTTACGTTACTGGTTGGAATCTTAATAACTGACCAACCAAGGCCCGATATGGGAAATTTGTGGGTGTGGCCAGGGACACATCTAACCCATGCAAATTTCTTTCGGCATCAAGGTATCGAATCCTTAATGGCTTCAGGCGGTTCTCCAGACATTTGGCTACCTGATCCTATCCAGATTGTTGGTCAGGCAGGTGACTTGCTTTTGGCCCACTACCTATTGGCCCATAATATAGGTGGTAATAGGTCGGATAAAATCCGCCGTGCAGTTTATTTTCGGCTTCAAAGAAGCGATCACAGAGATCATTGGCAGCAGGCACTTCAAGATCCATGGTATGATTTTGATGGTATCCGTGCTTACCTTCAAAGCAAAAATTTAGGTACATAGAGACTAGCAAATTCATTTTTATGAGCAAAATCTGAACAGAAGGAACTTATGATTAATCGAAATATCCCGTTACAGCTTTGCACACTGGTGTTGTTATTCTTTATTCAATTCTTGGCGCCAGCTACGCGAAGCGAGGCAAGTGAGGTAAACATCGTCATCAATGAAATCATGTATCACCCGCCAACCGAATTCGAGGGCGAAGAATACATCGAACTCTACAACCAAGGCAAAACATCTGTCGACGTATCGGGATGGAAATTTACCAAAGGGATTGTATACACATTCCCTCCTAGTACCATCATCGAGCCAAACGGTTATCTGGTCGTTTGCCGCGTGCTCGATGATTTCCAAGCCACGTTTGGCAATAAGATTCCCGCACTTGGAAACTTTTTTGGTACGTTGAGAAACAGCGGTGAACGTGTAACACTTTCAGACCACACTGGAGAAACAATCGATAGCGTAAAATACGTAGACCGCTCGCCGTGGCCGGTTGGCGCCGACGGCTGTTCCGCGTCACTCGAGCGCGTTTGCCCAACTGCTTCCGGTGAGGCTATAAACTGGGCCTCTGCCCCACTTCCCGCCGATGGAAGAAGTCCAACGGGCACACCGGGACGACAGAATGCGACCTATTCCGTAAACCTGCCACCGACCATATCAAACGTCACATTCCAGCCAGCAAACCCGAAGCCAGATGAGTTGATTATAGTGCAGGCAAAAGTCATCGGCAAAGGCAAAGTGACTTTGTTATACCGTGTTGCGAAATCCGGTCATGTCGGCGATGAGGTCGAATTGCCAATGTGGATTGATACGGAGGCGAGAAGTATGTACTACAAAGGCGTAATTCCAGCACAACCGTCACGCTCGATTGTCAGGTTTCGCATTCGGGCAATCGGTGAGGATGGAGCCCTCCGCTTTCAACCCCATCCGAACGAGCCTAGGCCGGCGTATTCCGTCTTTATAGACGCCAGCACCAACTCAGCAACGATTTCTATTGGTTTTATTGTCACTGTCGACGACAAACTGTACCAAGTGGTAAAACGCGATGAAGAGCAACGGCGGCATCAGATGGCAATGGCGATGTTAGAGAGTGGCACCAACCTCGAACCAACGTGGTTATACCACACCTTGGAGCAGGAACTGAACAATGAACAGATGCGCCAGTTGCGTTCGCTGTATCGAGAAAAATTTGGGGCACGGGAGAAATGGATTGCCCAGGGGGCGCATCCGCGGGACAGGTCTAAGGCGATGAGCAATCTTCCCCATAAGATAAAAATGTTTAACGAAGCACGGCTTCAAACGACAAAAACCATTTTGACAGCGGCACAATATACCCAATTTCTCAACTGGCGCGAGCAGAATTTGGATCAAACCCCGCGATTCCGTTCCCGAAGGCGATTCCGACGGTCGATTGGCCTTGAGACCTCGTGGTTTTTTCTAACGACAACCTTCGACCTAAGTCGTTCAAAATTTGAAGAACTGAAATTGGTTTATACAGACGGTTTCAAGACACGTGAACAGGTCTCTTTCCGAGAGAGAAGGGAGTTAAACGACTCTGTTACTAATAAAGCGCAAGCCGTCTTGTTGGAAGAACAGCAGGCGCGATTCAACCAATGGTGGGAAGAAAAGTCACCTCGTCAAGGCTCGGACCGTTTCCGCCGCAGATCGCCTGGACCACCGACAGCGGAGCGAGGTAGAGAAAGGAGGCGAACGGAAACTCGACGCGGATTCGGGTTCAATCGCCCTGGACCGCAACCGCCGCCACCCTCACGTGGAAAGTCGGCGTTTGTCTACATCTCTCCAGATACTGGCGCCTATCAAATTTTCGATTACGTCAATGTGACGCCACGCGCTGGCGGGTATAAAGTCCGTTTCCATAAAGACCGACCGCTCAACGGAATGACAACAATAAACCTGATTTTTGAAGACAATCCTCGCTTTGTCCTTGCCGAACATCTTTC
>DTUY01000088.1 GCA_012963885.1 Candidatus Poribacteria bacterium
AAAAAATCCCGGTTGAGAATTAACTCAATCAGGATTTTTTAACAGTTGCGTTGTTTGCTTAATATCTCCTGATGTAAGATCAACTTTTTGAAACTTTCCTCAATTTGACCAGAGAACTTGACACCTTAATCGTCACCTCAACAGGCTGCTAGGATTGAATGAAGCAGCAACTGTCCTGACTGATTTAGGTAAGATAGGCTAGGCCGATTCGAGAGTTGGGAATCTATTAGAAAAGATCTCCCTCCATATTATCAAAACTCGGTATTTTCGGTTGGGTTCGTTGTTGAGGTCTTCTTTGTCTTTTTGGTGGAAGTTCCGTAGGTTCTGCATCAACCGAGCGGAACTGCACCTCATGCAACTTGGTATAAAGCCCGTTCAACGCCAAAAGATCTCCATGTTTACCTGTTTCAACGATCCTGCCACTTTCCAAAACGACAATCAGATCAGCGTGTTGAATGGTGGACAATCGGTGTGCGATCACGAAAGTTGTGCAATCTTTTACAAGATTATCAATGGCTTGTTGAATGAGGATTTCCGTCTCCGTATCGACCGATGAAGTGGCTTCATCGAGGATTAGAATCTTTGGATCCGCTAGAATTGCTCTCGCAATCGACAACCTTTGCTTTTGCCCTCCCGATAGTTTTACTCTGCGTTCGCCGACTCGTGTTTCGTACTGCTTGGGCAGTTCCATGATAAAATCGTGAGCATTGGCGGCTTTTGTGGCGTTGATGACCTCTGCGTCGGTTGCGTTGAGTTTGACGTAAGTGATGTTTATTTTGATCGTGTTGTTGAAAAGGAACGGCTCTTGTTGCACAATGCCGATCTGTTTCCGTAACGGCTTTGCTTTGGTCTCTTTACAGATTATGTCCATCGATAAAAAGTTCGCCTTTTATGGGATCGTAGAATCGCGGGATGAGATTGGTCAAAGTCGTTTTACCGGAACCACTTGGTCCGACGAATGCGATCATTTGTCCGGAATATGCTTTGATCTCGATATCTGATAACACTTCGGTTTCATCGCCATAGCTAAAATGGACACCTCTAAATTCGACATCGCCCTTAACCGTCTCCAGATCGATCGCATCAGGTGCGTCCTGGATCTCTGGTTCGGTGTCCAACACTTCAAAGACACGTTCACTCGAAGCCAGCGCCTGCTGAATATGGTTATAAAATCTGGAAAGCCCTGTGATCGGACCGTAGAGTCTGGGTAAATATCTGAAAAAGATCACGAAAATGCCCGGGCTTATTTCTCTGTTAAATACTAAAATACTTCCGTAACACAGGACAACAAGCGTTCCTCTCTGATTGAGAAAATCTATAATCGGTCGAAACACTCGAAAATAAACCCCCAGTCTCACTCGCACTTCGTAATTTTCACGACTGGATTTGTTGAATCGATCAAGTTCATAATCTTCTCTGGCAAATCCTTTGATCACCCTGATTCCGGAAAGATTATCTTGCAGCAAGCTGTTGAGTTTGCCGATCTTTTTCCGTAATTCGAGGGAGTTTTTGCGAAAAATTCTTGTAACCAAGATCAGGACAGGCGTGGCGATGAGAGCCAACAAAGTTAATTTCCAGCTCCAGGACAGACAAAAATAAAGAATGAAGAACAGACTACAAATATCAGCAACAAAGCCGACAACAGGACCGACGATTACCTCAGCAAGCGAATCGACATCGTTGACAACTCTGGACATGACATCGCCGGTTTGCCGATCTTCAAAATACTTGAGAGAGACGTTCTAAGTGCCGGTAAATCTGGCTTCGCATGTCATAAACTAAAGATTGACCAATATACACCATGATCAATTCCTGCACGATTGAGACGCACTGACTGACAACGAATAGCGTTAAAAACGCCAAAGCCAAAGTAACCTATGGGTTGTGCGTTGATTGAGATGAATTCTCATCAAGGAATTTATGAATTGAGTAGGGTTATAGGAAGGATTGGTGAATCTATAGGGTAGTGGTCAGTAGTTTGGGATTACAAAAGTGATAAATTGAGAAGATAATTAGACTTTTAAGTTTTGTGTGAGAGATCTATTGAACAAATAATACCGATTTTATGCTATAATCCAAGTCGCAAAGGAGAGCGTCTATGCTAAATACAGTTACGCAACAGATCGGTTGGAAGGCAGTTAGCAAAACAGGTGTGGTTACGGCCGGTGGGGCCAAGGCCGTCAAGGCAGGAATTGGGATTCTGGATGCGGGAGGCAATGCCGCAGACGCGGCAGTAGGAACCATTCTTGCTCTTAATGTTACGGATCACGGGGCTTGTTCTATTGGTGGAGAGGTACCAGTCCTCATTTTTGATGCGCAAAAGCGGGAAGTGAAAGCACTCTGTGGTCAGGGCCGAGCACCACTTTCGCAAACAGCCATTGATTGGTATATGAAAAATGGTATCCCTCAGGGCGATATTAAGATGGCACCCGTCCCCTCAGTTGTAGACCTGTGCATTACCACTCTCAAGCAATATGGCACCAAAACATTTGAGGAAGTCATAGCTCCCACACTTGCCTTGCTAGACGCGGGAACGGAAGCGTGGCATCCTAAACTGGCAGTCACGCTGCTCCGGATGGTCGAGGAGGAACAGATCACACCCGGTAGTCGTGAGGAAAAACTGCAAGCTGCAACCAACCGTTTTTATGGTCGAAATAAACTTCACCATGACATTGCGGATGATTTGGAAGATTTTTACATCCAGAAGGGTGGGTTTCTTCGCAAAGCAGACTTAGCCAACCACAGCACCCTCATTGAAGACCCAGTGGTGGTGAATTACCGGGGGTACATGGTCTACAAGTGTGGCCCATGGACTCAAGGGCCTTATCTCTGTCAAGCTTTGCGTCTGCTGGAAGGCTTTGATCTTAAAGCCATGGGTAATTTCTCGGCAGATTATGTCCATGTGGTCGCTGAAGCCACCAAACTGGCGATGGCCGATCGTGATGCGTATTATGGTGACCCAGAGTTTGTTGATGTGCCATTATCTGTGCTACTTTCTGATACCTACACTGAGCTTCGTCGGCCACTGATCGATATGCAACGGGCCTCGCTCGAAGCCCGTCCAGGTGATCCGTATCATATGGAGCCTCTCAAGGGAGAGGGCACCTTTCAGCCAGGTGTAGGTGGAACGACAACTTGTGTGGTTGCTGATCGTTGGGGTAACGTGGTCGCGGCCACGCCTTCTGCCAATGTCTTCCGAGATGAATCCAATGGTGGTCGGTCGGGCGTCACCTATGGTAATCGCCTACGTAGTCTGAATACAACTCCGGGTCATCCAAACTGTATCCAGGTTGGGAAGCGACCCCGCATTACGCTTACCCCCACACTAGTTTTGAAGAATGGAAGCCCGATTTTAGCCATCAGTGTGGCGGGTGGTGATCTGCAAGATCAGGCGACGATGAATTTGCTTCTTAATTTCATTGAGTTTCAGATGTTGCCTGAAGCTGCTGTGACCGCGCCTCGCTTTGCCACGGCACATCACCAAGATTCGTTTGATCCCAATCCGAACCGGACACAGGCGTTCAAGCAGGTGGGGTCGTTGACCATCAGCGACAACATAGACTTGAGTGTTCAACAAGAATTGGCTATGCGTGGGCATCAACTTGAGGTAAAGTCATCTCCAATTGCGAACCCCGTCATGCTCTATATCGATCAAGAGAGTGGAACACTCTACGCCGCTGGTGATCCAGAGGCGGGCCGTCATGCGGCAGGTCTAGGCGAAAAATGATAATGCCAATTGACTTGGGAAGTGGGGGTCAATGGCCTTAGCGCTGAGCATGACAACGAAAACCTTCAAGTTGAAGCAAATGGGCCAACTGACAAAAGGCACCTGCTATCTGGAAAATATATAGTGAAGATGATTCCCCGATTTCAACTCGATCCATTTGACTCGCAAGAGCTCGTTGATGCCTATATTGAAAACGGTTTTGTCTTGGTTGAAGACGTGATTTTACCAGAGGAGCAGGAGGAAATTAAGACCGATCTAGCCAAAATCAATCGTGGTGACTATTCCTGCCAGGTCATCGATCCCATAGGTTGGCCATTAGACGATGAAAGGTTGCTGGGTAGATACATGTATATCGGTCAACCTCACGCCTACAGTCCAACCATTCGCCAATACATTGCTCATTCAGGTTTATGCCAGATCCTAGACTTGATTGTTGGTGCCACGGTACCATTTTGGAATGGTGCTTACAAATGTATGCAGACCATGTTTGTGACCAAAAAGCCGGGTGGCAACGGTAGCCCTTGGCACCAAGACGAACATCCGATTCCGACACGGGATCGCTCGCTTACTGGGGTTTGGATTCCACTATCAGATACGGCTATTGATAACAGCTGTCTCTGGATCATCCCAGACAGCCATAAATCTGGCGTAATCTATCACCGTTATTCACACAATCTACCCGATGTAGACAGCATGACCATTGCACGTGGATTTGACGATAGCAGTGCTATTCCAGTAGAGATGGGAGCGGGTAGTGTGTTGTTTTTTTCTGGATATTTACTGCACAGTTCGAAAAAAAATTTGGGTAAGGCCTACCGACCAACGCTAACCATTCACTATTGCACCTCAACCTCCTGGCTCTCATGGCAAGGCGAACTTAATTATCGGGGCGTAGTCCAAGTTCGAGGTGAAGATCCGTATCAGGCCGAGGGATATATCTCTCCCAGAACTTGGGTAAAGGTCGAATAGCCTAATCAATAAAGTCAGACTAGCTACCTAACGATTCGTTTCTCCTTACTCAGATATAGCACAATCATGAGTAGGATGCTTTATCCAGGTTCTTAGCATAATTGAAGCACAATGTGGCAAACCGGCACCTGATTCTGATTTTGATCTTATGTTTACTTATAGTTTGTCGCTTAACTACGCAATTTTATAACATCGACGGTAACTGTATTGAAAAAGAATTATACAAGAAAAAGCCCGAAATGAACCTTCACTTTTTGTGAATCTCTTATTATATTGCAAATGGGGTTGTTATTCCTTTTGGTCTAAGGGCTGAAATGCGCACATCGGAGGAAAAGTACATCCCACATCTCCGCATGGAAATGTTTGAAGATATTAAGAGAGTGGGCATTGAGATATTAGAACGTAACGAAAGCTATAATGGTGCTTTATAAGCTAGTGAGAGGTTAAAGAAAGAGTTGGAGAACAAAAAACTTCTGGAGGAGCCTATAGATAATGATGATGCGAATAAGTCTATTCAACCACGCTGCGCGGAATTTCCCCCGATCTCCGATCGGGACACGATCGACCTTACGTAACCTGTTGTTGTTATCATTGTTTGTGGTGGTCGGTTGCACTACATTTCTGTCCGATCATCAATCGGATGTACCATTCGAGGATTTGCGCTCCGGAAAGGCGCGGAGGGTGGAACGGACCCTGATCAGCAACGAAGTCAGCTGTATTGCTGCCGACTCACGCAACGTGTGGATTGCAACGGCAGCTGGTGTTTCGCGCTGGGATGGTGAGCGTGGAAAATGGTTCTACTATACTAAGGAAGATGGTCTGGCGAACGATGCGGTGAATGCTGTTGCAGTTGATGGGCAATGGGTTTGGTTTGCCACGGATGAAGGGGTGAGCCGCTACGACCTGCAGACGAACGCCTTCAAGACCTTCCGGAGTTTTGATGGATTAGCGAGCGATCAAGTGTCATCCATTGCAGTGGACGGCAACTATATCTGGTTTGGCACCTCCAATGGGCTAAACCGTTATGACAAAACCATTGACAGTTGGGCCGTGCGTACCCGTAGGGATGGCCTGATTAGCAAAAAGATTACAACGATTGCAGTCGAGGCTGAGTACGTGTGGGTTGGCATGGGTAAGGAAAAAGAACGGCGCGAGGACAGATGGAGTGAATCTAAGCGCGACGCTGGAGGGGTGAGCCGGTACCACCGAGCCACCGATTCCTGGAATAACTACACGAAATCGGATGGCCTAGTAGACAATGAGATCTCCACCATTACGGTGGCTGAAGATAGTGTTTGGTTTGGCACTCAAAACGCAGGAATCAGTCAATACAATAAGGTGGACCAGACCTTCATCAAAACATTTACGAAAACCGACCTGCTCAAAAGCAATATGATCACTTCTATCCACGCGGATGGATTCCAGATATGGTTTGGAACTGCCAATGCAGGTGTGCACCGTTTCATCAAGCCCGTCAATACCTGGATCCATTACACCAAAAATGACGGGCTGGCAAGCAATCATGTGACCTGGATTACGGTACAGGGAGATGATGTATGGTTTGGAAGCAAAGAAGATGGTGTAAGCCGCTTCAATAAGGTAAGCGGCGAATGGATGATTTACGAGCAAGCCGATTTTCTCGCTGACAACGATATCCGAGATCTAGCCCGCGATACGGATGGAAATCTCTGGATGGCAACGGTAGCAGGAATCTCTATTTACCGCTCCCAGGCGCACAGTTGGGAGGTGATCTCCAGAGAAGATGGGCTGACGACGCCCTATATCATGTCGATGCATGTTGAGCGGAGCGAAATCCCAACCAGCGGGATGAATGGGCAGCAGGTCTGGATCGCTACCGATCGGGGGCTGGGTTCACGAGCTCTCAACGGCGGGGAGTGGACGTTTCATTCGCCTTCCCGAGGACAGGTTGAAGGAGAGTCCTTTGTGACGGCTCTCGATGCGGATGGGGATGTTTTCTGGCTTGGCACCAGTTCAGGCCCCGCTATGTATGACACGACTTCTCAAAAATGGTCACAACTTGCTACGCCAGGCGGTAACCCAAATGCGCTTGTATTATCCGTACTTTCTCGAGACGGGATTGTCTGGTTTGGTGGGACGAGTGGTATCTGGCGATATTCGATTGCGGATGGGAGGATGCGTCATGACGCTGAAGGGTTACCCCACACCTACGTTAATGTGTTGCTGGACACAGGGAGTACACTTTGGGCAGGGACTCGCCAGGGCCTTGCACGATATGACAGCGCTCAGGAGCGCTGGACACCTTTGCCGTTCAATGAACAGTTGCCGTGTCCCAACGTCACCGCGCTTGCTTCTCGAGACGGCATCGTCTGGGTGGGTACGCCACACGGTCTGGGACGCTATGCGATTGCTGAGGATTCCTGGAGTTCTATGTCTGACGTGTCGTACAATATTCGCGACATCCTGTGTGATACGAGTGAAACTCTCTGGTTAGCGACATCCATCGGTCTCGTGGAATATCGCACCCGAGATGGGAAAAAGGTGCTTTATCAATCCCGACCTGTGCGCGAGCCATTGTTAGAAACCACTGTTTCAAATATCGAATTTGATGGTGATTACGTCTGGTTCAATAACTGGGCCTCGTCACCGAACGGTTGCATCTTGCGTTATCACCGGCCTACGGGAATGTGGCGCCGTTTCACACGAATGGACATCCTCCAGTCTACTCAGAAGAAGTCCATGACCGAGATCCGTTGGATCTATGTGGATGAAGACGCGGTATGGTTCACCACGGATTTAGGGGTGCTCCGGTACGATAAAAGAGGGGATATGTGGAAACACTTTACGGTACAAGATGGGCTCGCTACGAACGATCTGGACAAAATCGATGCCAGTTCACGTAGCATCTGGATAATTTCAATGATGGGCATCGAATTGAGCCGTTATGATAAAGCGACCGCAACGTGGAGCGTGATTGCCCCCAAAGAAAAAGTTCAGCTTGATCGGTTGAATTCTCTTGCAGTCGATGGACCGGAGGTATGGTTTGGATCAAGTCGCAGCCTTCATCGTTACAATGAAATCACAGGTGAATGGTGGGACTTGACACCAAGGGATGGGCTGGCGGGCAGAGGAGCAGAATGGATTACCATAGATGACGATTTCATCTGGATTGCTCGTTCGGAATGGGACAGAGGTAGTAACCGCGCGTTATCACGATATGATAAAAAGGCAGAGAAGTGGACGACATTTTCAACCACTGACGTGCTTCTTGGAGACGATATTGAACGGATTATTGCGACAGGCGACGATGTGTGGATACTCTACAGACCCTGGGAGAACGCGGGGGTCACCCGATTCGACAGGCGTACCGGAGAGTGGTCCACAATCCGATCTGGCAGGGGGACCACCGAGCTTGCTATGGACGAAGATTATCTCTGGTTAGCAGCACCAAATGATGGGCTCAAGCGATTTCATTTCGCCTCTGGCACCTGGACATCATTTAGAGATCGGAACGGCCTGCTGCATAACCATACGAATGAGCGCGCTCTCAAAGTCGATGAGAACTACGTATGGGTGGGTACGCTTAGCGGACTTTCCTGCTATGACAAACAGAAGGAATCCTGGACCTCCTACACGGCTTTGCCAACCCTTCAGGGACGTGCTATCCGAACGGTGGATACAGATGAGCGTTTCGTGTGGATAGGCAGCGACAACGGTATGTCTCGCTACGATAAGGTAGTAGGTTCCTGGAAGAATTATCGCCAGAAGGGTGGCAGGCAGGAAATCCGAACCCACGGCGGCCGATGGGATGACTGGGAACCGGAATCGGAAGGCAGTCTATCTGATAACGTGGTGAGTTCTATTATGGTAGATGAACAATACGTCTGGGTCGGAACCCGCGACGGGGCAAACCGCTTTGATAAGATCGCCAATCGCTGGGATCAGTACAAAACCGAGCATGGGCTGCCCTCCGATAATGTGACTTCTGTCAGCAGTGATGGCAATAACATCTGGGTCGGTACCAACTCCGGGATTGGCAAGTACCCCCGAGCCTCCGATGATCTCAACGCTTGGATTAGTTACACCTCCGGCACGGAGATCCAGCCATCAGCTGTATCCAAGGAGTTCGCAGAGTCATTGGTTGCGGATGAAGTCAGATGTATCGCCGCCAGCAAGAAAAATGTGTGGGTTGGTACACGGCGGGGGGTGAGCCAATACAACATCGGTAAGGACATTTGGAAGACAACCACAGCAGAAGATGGACTCGCTAGCGATGAAGTTAGCTGTATCGCCATTGATGACGCTTGGGTGTGGTTTGGAAGTGACCGAGGTGTAACCGTTTACGATGAGGAGACGAAGGATTGGGTTACGTACACGGCTCAAGATGGGCTCGCCAGCGACCAGGTCACTACTATTGGTGTTGATGAAACAGAGGTGTGGATCGGTACATACGATGCGGGAGTGAGTCGGTTCAACCGGGAGACGAATCGCTGGATAACTTACACCCGAGAAGACGGCCTTGCCCATAATGGCATCCTCTCTATTGCTGTAGATGATCTTTACGTGTGGTTCGGCACCCATCGTGGCTTGAGCCGCTTGGATAAACGCACGGAAATCTGGACGACTTTCACAGAGCACTACGGACCGGAAGATATTTGAGGTGGAGAAATCAAATTTCTTGCCTAAACGAGGTTCTATGAAAATGAAGCCTGGCGATCGAAAGCGCCTGCTTTCTGCCTTTCTAGTTCTCTGGTCTTGCTGCTTTCTGGCTTTCCGAGCTGAAGCGGAGGATGTATATAGTCTACTAGGTAAGCTCTTCCTATCCGGGCGCGTCGAATACGATTTCACAAATCGACGAGACTTTCTCTCGGGTGCCGAAGAGGAGCTGGTTCGACAGAACGATTTCGACTTCGACCGCCTGTTTCGACGTGGGTTTCACAGCGTCATGGTCATTGAAGAGACTGCAGGCAATACCAAGAATATCCTTTCTTTGGGGGAAGTCCCCACCACGTTTACGAAGTTCACTTTCGATTCCGTTGATCTGAACGGTGTCCGCTGGGAGGTTCGCTCAGAACGGTCCGATTGGACGTTCTTAATGCTCCCCGGCTTGCTCAATGGCGTGCCGAATCGAGGGAATTTAGAAGGGTCGGGGATCGGGTTGAGGGAAGTCACAAAATTCGGCAGGTCCAAGATCGGCGTTTCCTGGTACTTCCGCGAAACGCCTGTGTGGGCGTTGGATATGGAAACCAACTTCGCAAACTACGGGTTGAAGGCTGAATTGGCCGTCACTCCCAAGAGTGCCTTGAAAAAAGGTCTCGGTTCGCGTTTTGATACCATGACCACCGTATTCAAAGCCTTCCAAACCGTTGGAGACACGATCTTCCAGGCGGAAGCCTTCCGCGTCGGCCCTCGTTTCGACGCGTCCAGATCGGTCGGGGACAACGACGATGGAGACCGATACACTGATAACACACCGCTAGATCCTCCTTCCCTGATTATTCCCGGAGACTTGGATAAAAACAACAACGGCACCTTCGACTATGAGGATGACATTCTGCTTTTTGATATTGATGAGGATTTTCTTGATGAAAGCGACCGGAACAATAATGGCATCCGGGACGAGGAGGAAAACGATAAAGACCCCAATTACGAATTCGATGTCGGGCTTCGGGGAATACGTCTACTCATGAAACGCAAGACGAGTCACCAAGCTAGCTTCATCGATCTTGATGTTGGCCTGCAACTCGAAAAAAACCTCAAAGAGAAAAATCTAGGAGGCATATCATCTTCGACCAAGGCTTTCGCTAACCTGGTTTATAAGAAAGAACTGGCAAATGATGCTTCTATCGTGGTCGAGAATGAACTGAAGCTAGTGAAAGACCGCATTCCCGATGAGACTTGGTATTTTGCCGGTTTCCTGAGCGAAACAGAGGGGCGTCTCTATCGGGAGCAACCGAAGGTCAAGCAGCTGGAGGAGGAGGGCGATGTGCTGTTTTTCGATGTCGATGGCGGCGTTGAAGTCGAAAAACGACGCAAGGACACGCTGTTGATGCAGAACGACCTGATTAATACTGCCAGAATCACTTGGGAATATTCGGGGATTAAGCGTATGGTAACGACAGGTCGCGTCAAACTGCAATACGACTTCGATTTTGAGAGAGACTATGAACATTACGAAGTCGGTGTTTTCAAAACTATGTATCGCATGCGTCCTTCCAAACCGCTCGAAATAAGTCCGATGTTCAAGTACACTATCCGCAATGGTTTTCAAATGGCAGAAGACCGCCGTGAGGACCTCGCATTGGAGGCAGAAATCGATGGTGAGCAAGTCTCACGGCGTATCCAACTGCGCCAGATTGAACGGGCAGATGTGCGTGATATGGTTTCTGCATTCATCCTCAAAGTGGTCTATCAGTTCACCAAGACCATCAAGATCACTGGGGGCGGACAGATCCTCCTCTTCAATGACATGCTTGAGAATGAGAACGATTTTTTCCGTCAAGCCCTATTGGCTGAGATGGAAAAGAGTTTTGTCGCCTACGAAAAGGCACTCTTTCTGCACATCGGCGCACGATATATTGATCAGCGGGCCACAGGGAACGTCAATGATCAGAACTTTATGGAAACCTTCGTGCGTGTTTTTGGAAAGTTCTGATCCTGTGTGGAGTGTCCTTGCCCAAGAGGGTATCAAGTCAGATAGGTTTTCGGATGATCCGCTTTGGCCTGAATTGTTTGAACTGTAATGATTTCTTAAACTTATGGGGGGATCCAAACTTGGTTCTGCCTGTCCGCATCGGCAAGCAAAATTTTGTGGATGGCCAGATAGGCTATGATCCGATTTATCCTCCCTTCGACCAACAGATTCGAGAATGGGTTGATCTCTACGGCAGTATATGCAAAGCATCGGATAATTTCTAAGTGGGAAGGATCCGATTCCCAAACTGTGTAACGTAGCATTCCCTCCAACGAAAAGCTAAGAGCCCATCTCTTTACCCCGATACATTAATCGTGATAGAGTGCTTTGTCTGAATTCTTATCGCGACTTAGTTAGGTGAACGAAATGATAGTCAAAAGTAATGAAATAAAACCTGGAGCTAACTTGAGAGGCGCTGGCTTGGGTGGTGCCATTAGGAACGACGAGACTGTCTTTCCAGAAGGGGTTGAAATTCCTGAAAGTGGAGAAATAAAAAATTAGGTAGGAGGTGCGGCCGCTACCAATCAGGATACGCTCAAGCTAAGAAGTGATGGGAAAGTCACAGAAGACAAGGTGGCTGAAAACGGCGTCAAAGCGGGTGATAGAGTTGGGAAACTGATTTGGAGTCCAACTAAGATTGCTGTAACTGGAGGGAATAACGTTAATCTTGTTGTTAACATCCTTAATTTTTGTGACGATGTCACTTTATACGCTCTTATCGAGATTGAAGTGACTACTGCTGGACACAGAACTATGAAGGTTAGTAGTGATGATTCAATTGAAGTTTGATTCAACGATAAGATGGTGTATAAGAATGCTGTTAACCGTGGGATAAGTAATTTTCAAGATGTTTTTAAAGTGACAGTCCAAAAGGTGAAAACTTGCTTTTGGTCAAAGTCAGTGAATGTCGTGGAGGTCGGAGTATGTTCGTGGGTATGGAAGGCAAATTTACAACCGCAGGTTAAAAGAGTACCTAGGAGGGGGTGATGGTGATGTACGAATTGGGTTTATATGACCCTGATCTAGTAGGTGGTGGTGGCTGCAAACGAAAAAAGCTGAATCAGCTCGTTTCAGCATTCAATACACCGACTTCGCCGCTGACGCAGTCGACTTAGCTAAACATTAGATACTGGCACAATCAGCTACGGCTGTGTTGGCCCAAGACAACGCATTACCGCAGAATATCCTGTCGCTCTTGAGATAAACTTTCCATTGAAAACTTGGCTTACAAAGTGAACCTTCACCTTTTGTCGGCCTTCCGCATGATTCATCGCGATGGCCCCTCTTATGAAAGTATTATATAGATAGCTATTGCCAGACATGGAAGTACATCCTACCAGGAATGGCATAGCTTGAGATAGACCAGTTGGTCATCAACCAACTCGTCTGTCGTCATTGAGTGCTGTCAGTGAACTCACCTCTTTCCCCAAATACGGTAATCATGTTAGAATGCATAAGCTAGTCTGGCAACGTGGCGCTCAGCAGGTTACTACGAACTTTATCAGCCTTTACAAGCTATAACGAGACTTTAGCTGGCTATGAAAATTGAGGGCTGCAGATTCGCCAGCCTTGTTACTAAATAAAGGTTCATCTTAAGGGGAAATTATGTCGGAAGAAAGGATTAAGGGCAACGACTATCTGTCTCAAGCCGAAATAGATCAGTTTAATGTGGAAGGCTATCTGATCTTTGATGGTTTTTTTGATAGGGACCTAAATAAACGGTTGAAAGAAGATGTTGATCAACTGATGATCAACCGTGCCAACAAAGGTGAAACCACTCTGATGGCTCTCCCCGCATTGGGACCACTGACCTCTGAACCAACAGTCGTCGATCGAGTTGCCGATTTGATGAGAACGACCTTCACCCATCACCATATTCATGCTCGCTGGCAAGGAAAAGGGGAGTCTGGTGTCTCCTGGCATCACGACTATGAACAGGTGCCGCAAACCAATCGTTCTCATTTGATGGTTCATGTGTTTATATATTTGGACGGATTGAACGGCGAAATCGGAGATCTACTAGTTTTGCCCAAATCGCATCAACGGGTTATGGCACGTGACGCCTATCGTCAATTCATGTATGAGGATCTGCTTGGTTCAGTCACAATTGATAACTTGTCTCCCGGATCATTTGTTGTCGTTCATTCAGCTTTGCAACACGCTCGGCGTCCCAAACCGGGTGGAGAAACTTTCCGACGTTACTTTATCGATACTTCTTATTGTCAGCATGGGATTCTCTGGCCTGCCAGTCGACGACTTTGGCAGCTCAACCAGATGGCATTAGATCTAGGCTGGGACCGTGACGGCAAGTATGCGTTCTTGTACGATAACAGTTGCTTTTTCGATCCGCACGACTACATGGAACAATTCAATATCCAAAATCAAGGTAGCCTAGCAGTTCGCTTAATGGCAGAAACCGATTCAACGTCATGAAGGAGTAAGAGGATGAAAATACTGGTTACAGGGGCAACTGGTAAGGTCGGCCAGGCATTTATCCGACGCTTCCTTGCCGAACGAGGTGATGGCACCCTACGAGCCTTCTGTCATAATCGGATGCTGGAATCAACGGATAGACTAGAAGTAGTTCGAGGGAATTTGGCTAATCGAGCAGACATAGATACTGCTATGGAAGAGATCACCCACATTTTGCATCTGGCGACCTGTAAAGAGACACCAGAAGACGTTATTGATGTCACTGTGAAAGGTCTGTTTTGGTTATTGGAAAATTGTCGTCAAAACCCTAGTTTTCAACAGTTTCTGATGGTCGGTGGAGATGCAGCGGTGGGACACTTTGTGTATCCCCATCCTGAGCCTGTTACCGAACAGCAGAAGCACATGTCCTATCAGGGATGTTATGCGCTGTCCAAGGTGCTGGAGGAGGTAATGCTGGGACAATACTATATCCAATACAATTTGAACGGTTGTTGCCTGCGTGCCCCTTGGATTATGGAGAAGGACGATTTCAAGTTCTCTCTGTCATTTGGAGAGGATGTCTTTGGTGGTCCTCGCTGGATAGAACTGGTTGGTACCAAGAAAGCAAATCAATATGTGAAGTCACAGACGATTCCTATTTTGTTAGATATTGAGGGGCAGCCTGTTAAGCGCAACTTTGTGCATGTGGAAGACCTGGTCTCATCCATTCTGAAAGCTGTCGATCATCCAAAGGCCTTTCAACAGTTGTTCAACGTTTGCATGGACCGGCCTGTTGATTATGGCCAAGTGGCTGAACATCTGCAACAAAGCCGTGGCCTGCCGAGTGTTGGTGTTCAGGCTGAGTATCATAGCACTTGGATGGATAACACGAAAGCCAAGTTTCTGCTGGATTGGCGACCGGACTATGATCTGGTTCGTTTGATCGATGGAGCTTGGGACTATAAAAGGTCTGCCGATGATCCTAGAAAAATTTGGTATCCAGGTTAACCCCGTATTTGATGTAGTTTCGTCAACTTCATGTCATCCAACTCCAAGACAAAATCATCCGACACGGCAGTACATACAAAGCATCGGATAATTTTCCAATGGCGGCTTTGAATTTAATCTGCTTTGCCCTGATACTTATTTCTTTTACTCAGGCTGAAATTGAGCCCGAAAACATCGTTGGTATCTGGTTCTTTAATCAAGGAACAGGTAAGGTCGTTAAGGATTCTTCTGACAATAGAGTTGATGGCGAACTCAAAGGGGGCGTAAGATGGGTTAATGGGAAATTCGGCAAGGCTCTCCTTCTTTTCTGGTATCGATCAGGATTTTGTCGAAGTGCCACATGACGATTCTTTAAATCTTACCTCCTCCTCTTTCACTTTCTAGATCAAGATTGAAGCAACCGGAAACTATCAAGCTACTTTTATTAAGACCGCTAATGGACTGTTGGAAAATTACAGCGGGTATATCTATGCTGGTAGAAAGGTTTTCTGGACTCGATTTACCAGTGGTGGAAACACCAAGTGGGGGTTCCAAAAATTTGGAATCCCCATAATTACTGATGATAAATGGCGTCATCTAGCTGGAACGTATGACATGAAATCTGTCAAGTCATACGTAGACGGTGTGGTGGAAGCAGAGGCTCCATTTGATGGAAAACCAGACTTTAGCCCTGGGCCATTAAATATTGAGGATTGTCCTGGGTTCGCATACCCTGTTAAAGGCATTATGGATGAGGTTGCCTTGTTCAATGTGGCCTTTGATAAGGAGACTATTAACATTATTATGACCAAGGGACTTGAAGGAGCACTTGCTATTTTATCTGTAGGGAAATCAGCCTCTTTCTGGTCAAACATCAGATCCAGGTAAATCAACATGGCACCTAAAACAGGCAACAAGCCGTTGAGGTACTCGAGACTTACGTTCGACTCCATTCTAATACTTTTGATATTCTCAACTGATATACTATTCTTAGAACCTGTTTGGGAAAAAGAAGGGGTTGAAATAGTAAGAAGTTCCATGTGACACTGATGGATAAGAAAAGCCTGAGTCAACCATGGAACAGAAGAATGCTAACGCCGATATGATAGATCAACAATTGGCAATGCCTACAGCTCTATCTACCAAGTGCTGACCCACCAAGAGCTCATCTGGTCCGATGGGATCAACCACTGATTCTCAATGCCATCTGCTATCTGGTTGCCACCAGTTGTCAATGGCGGATGTTGCCCAAGGGTTTCCTGCCTTGGAAAAGTGTCTACTCCCACTATTGCAAATGGCGTCAGCAGGAAAGATGGTTCCTAGTCCATCCATCCTATCTTCGGTTTGGTAAACAATCTCTGTTCAACTGTCAACTGCCACTGCTTCATGATTAAAACGCCCCATTGCTTTCAAAGGAATAATTTTTGTCAATCCTGTTATTGACCGAGCAGTGACCTCAAAATTATAACCGTGGTCTTCATCGAAATTATCACCTGATGTAAGAGTATCTTTGTCACAGGTTATCCAGGTGCTCCAAGGGGTTGGACCACCAGCACAGTTATTGTTAGTACCCACGAGACTCATAAAATGCTTTTCTAACCTATTCGTTTTCGTATTGTAGACCAAATTAGTTGTTCCACCAATAGCTGGTCGATTGTTTAGTCTAGAGTCATATAAATGATCACTGTTGATTCTTTTCAGTAAACGGTTATCTTCGCCAAATCCAGATTTTTCTAGATCTTTACTTGGTAGCTCCTTTTTGTAGGCTCTGATTTCATGGTTGCGAACTAAGATGGTCGTATCCTTAGTTATTCCAGGAAACGCAGCCATGCCATCGTGTCCTCCGGGAACCAATAGCCCATCGTCCATCATCTCGCCGGTTTTGGAAAAAGTCTGATATGAAAATTCTTTGGGCAAATCAATTATACTATTCGGATCTAGAAGAATCTTACCAAATGGAATAATTCGAAGTTCATCAAATGATATTTTAAGTATCTTCTTAAACTCCGAAATCCTAGTGCAACAGATCCGCCTGTGATAGCCAAAGCAGGGGCACTATATCTTATAAAATTCCTTCGATTTATCTTTATGGTGGGTAGGTTTATCCATACCAATTTTTCTGGTTATTCTAATGCAGGCCAGCAACCAAGCAATTGTGTAAAGCTCTGATAAAATGAATCACCAGAGCTTTACCTAAGGGGGATTCTAGAACGACTTAAATATAGCGATAAGGTTATACATTTATATCAAGAAAATCTCACCTATTTACAAAATGCTGGCCAAACCACATTTCCGTTACAGATTAAGATATAATTTGATTTAGATAAAGTGAAAAACTCCAATATCCTCCGTAAAGCCTATAATCTTTAACGGTTCGGGGTTGATAGTATGGGCTCGGCAAAAGTTGGACAAGAATCACGTAAATGAGGAACAAGACACCAATACAAGCACTCGTGAGAAACAACAAACTTCCAATAACAGCTAGATCTGTTATTATTGGTTTTATCTTAATTCCCTTTAATAGCTATTGGATTCTGCATCTCAGTTATGTTTGGGATTCTAACCGTCCAACGAGCCTCTCACTTCTCTTCAACGTTTTATTCACCTTAATCGTTCTTATTGCTGTTAACGAACTCTTATACTGTTTAAATCCCAAGTTGGTTTTCAGCCAAACGGAGCTGATTACCATCTACGTTATGCTTTGTCAGGCGTCCGTTTTTGCCGGGCGTGATATGGTTCAAGTCCTGATTCCATTGATGAGCAATGGTTTCTGGTATGCAACCAGCGAAAACGAATGGAGTCAGCTTTTTCACCGTCATTTGCCTCCTTGGTTAGTGGTAGAAGACAGGGAACTTTTACGCGGTTTTTATCAAGGACAATCGACCTTGTATTTGATTTCACATATCTTTGCTTGGATCAAACCGGTACTTATCTGGTTGGGGTTCTGCTTGATTCTGGGCATTACCATGTTCTGTCTGAATGTGCTATTGCGAAAACAGTGGCAGGAGTATGAAAAGCTAACGTATCCTATCATTCAACTTCCATACGAAATCACACTGTCGTACGGAGCCAATACTGGATATGTTAATGACAGCCGGCGTTTCTTTTTCAGTCGACTTGTATGGTTGGGAGTAGTGATATCCGGCGTTTTAAACCTGCTTTATAGTTTGAATCAGATTGATCCGTCTTTTCCCTCTATTCCACTATACCGATCATTCCACTTGGTTGAAAGGCCATGGAGTGCAATGAATAATCCTGGATTTCGAATCAGTTTTTTTCCGTTTGCAATTGGAGTTGGATTTCTCATTCCCCTTGATCTTGGTTTCTCTTGTTGGTTTTTCCATCTGTTCTGGCATTTTGAGAGGATAGTAGGTGATGTATTCGGTTGGCGTAGCGCAATTGGATTTCCGAGAGAGATGGCACAAATCCGCGGCACATGGATTGGGATCTTTGTTTTCACTATGTGGATGGGACGTCATCATTTTAAAACTGTATTCTCTAGAATACTGACAAGTCAAACGGGAGTTCAGGAGGAAGCGTTAAGTTATCATACAGCAATTATAGGTGCAGTCACCGGCTTATTTTTAATTATCTTATTTTGTTATCAAGCAGGTATGTTGGTTTGGATCGCTTTACTGTTTTTTATTATTTATTTTGCTATGTCAATTACAATCACACGAATACGAGCCGAACTCGGGCCACCAGCGCATGATTTCTATAATGCTGGGCCAGATTTATTCTTAATTGAGACTTTCGGTACCCGTCGAATCAATGCCCAAAACCTTTCTGTGATGTCATTGTTTTTTTGGCTGAACCACTTGTCATACCGGGCACATCCGATGCCACATCAACTGGAGGCTCTTAAACTCTCTCATCAAACCAGAATTAACCAATTCCACATTTTTCTGGTCATCATCCTGGCCATCGTAATTGGCGCTTTTTCAGCTATGTGGGGACATTTACACATTTCTTATGAAATCGGATTGGAACAGGCCAGATCGTGGTATGCTCGATCCGCCTTCACCAGATTGGCAGGGTGGCTCTATAATCCAAGCGAAACACAGGCAAGTGGTTTGATCTTTACCCTGGGTGGGTTCGTCGTCTCAATTGCACTCTTGGTCTTGCGTCTGAGGTTCGTTCAGTGGCCGTTACATCCTGTTGGCTATGTAGTATCCAGCTGGTGGACATTTACAGGCCTTTGGTTTCCAATTCTGATAAGTTGGACTATCAAACGTCTTCTTCTCTCTTATGGTGGAGTTCGAAATTATCGACGTGTCGTACCATTTTTTCTGGGATTAATCGTTGGCGACGTTGTTGTCGCGTCAACCATCAGCATTTTAGGGCTTATTTTTAACTTTAGCGTTCGTTATTTGAGCTGGTAACTTTCAGATCTATGGACAGATCTGAAAGTTGTTCGCTATCGATAACGCTTGGTACTGTATCGATGGGCGAGCAATGATAAAATAATAAGCAGTCCTTTAAAAAATTGAATGTAGAATCCTGTCAAACCCGCGGCAACAACCCCTGTTTCCATAAAAGAGACAATGATGGCACCAAGCGCCCCACCAACAACTGTACCGACACCTCCCCAAGTTGGTGTCCCACCTACAAATACAGAAGCTAACGCAGTGAGCAGATAACCATCACCAGTCGTTGGCCACCAAGAAAAATTAACCAGAACAGAGAAAACACCTGCTAAGGCTGATCCCAAACCAACAAGAATAAAAAAAGAAATCCTGACCCGTTTAACATCAATTCCCATCTGTGCTGCACTTTCGGGGTTGTCCCCAACGCAGTGTACCCAAGCCCCGTAACTATGCTGATTAAATACGAAAGCAAAAAATATAGTGAACAGTAGTACCCACATCGTTTGCACAGGAAGTCCCAAGAAGGTTCCAGCTAAAGCATTATGAAACAGACTGTCCTGTAATTCTAGTATAGTAATTGATCTACCTTCAGTGAAAATCATAATAAAACCGCGCAAGAGGAAGTTGAAACCAAGTGTACAGACCAATGAGGACAGATTCCCATAGACGACAATTGTGCCGATAACAGCGCCAATCGCCATTCCCACAACCACAGCCAAGATTAAACCCAAAATCGGTGGTAGTCCTTTTTGGATCGCTAGTGAAAAAATCCACGAGGACATTGCCATATTGGATGGAAACGATAGATCTATTTCTCCACCTGTAACAGTGAAGACTAAAGGTACAACCAAGAAGATGGCAACCGGAAGGGTAACAAACACAGCATTGTAGATTATGGGGTTGGTAAATACCTTAGGGTTGGCAATCAAAAAGCAGGTCATCATCACTGTAAAAAAAAACAGAGTACTTAAACTTGCCCTGTTTTCACCAATAAATAATGCAAATGGTGTCACGCTTTTCGTTGTTTTGACCATCATCTATTACTTAGACAAATCAGAGTTTGTTTCCTCATTGAGACCGTGCAACTTGCTGCATGAATCTGATTAGTTCTTCGGGGGTCCCGTAGGTCTCTCTCGTGCATTTCAGGACAACTTTTCCTCGATCTAAAACAACAAACCGATCTGCTATACCAAAAACATGATAGATATTATGACCAATAAACACAACCGACCGTCCCGATTCCCGCACATTCCTGACGAAGCTAAAGACCTTTTCCGTTTCTGTTAAAGAGAGGGCGGTTGTCGGCTCGTCCAGAACAATCAGTTTCGCATTGAAATATAAAGCCCTGGCAATGGCGACGCCTTGGCGTTCCCCGCCAGAAAGTGTTCCAACAATTGAATCAGGTGTGAATACTTCGGAAGTAAACCCAATATCTCGCATTAAACGTTCGGCTTCGGTATACTGCCTTTTATTATCGATAAAACCTATAAAGGTTTTTATCTCTCGCCCCATGAAAATATTACGGGAAATTGTTTGTTGAACAGCGAGTGCCCGATCTTGAAATACCGTTTCTATTCCTGCCTGACGGGATTTGCTGGCATTCCAATGATTGGCTTTCTGGTCATGTAAGAAAATATCGCCTGTATCGGGAACATACACACCAGCAAGAATCTTAATCAGAGTGGATTTACCCGCACCGTTATCACCAATTAGCCCCACTACCTCGCCAGCGTTGACGTGAAAAGAAACCGAATCCAAAGCGTAGACATTACCAAACGATTTCGAAATGCTTTGTAACGAGATAATGGGCGGTTTCATAACAGCATCTGTAAGTGTCGTCTATTGAAACTTAACGATAGCCGTCCCTCGCTAGTTTGGCGACCAGCGTATAATTTTGCGGTGTGACAAAACCAGCACCTGTGTCAACATTCAGCGGTTCAAATCCGTAGACTTTTTGCAAGCAGAGGCTGAGGACTGGCAGATATCCTTGGAGGAAAGGTTGCTGATCTGAGGTTAAATGTATCCACCCTTCATCGAAAGCGTCCATGATTTGTGGACTGGTATCGAACCCAATGATGAAAATGTCGCCCGGTTTTTTTCTGGCTGCTTTTAAATAGGTGGGAGCATTCCCCAAAGCTTGTCCTCCTGGATATGCAATTAGCTTGGTATCTGGATTATTGAGTAAAGCCGAAGTGTGTACTGGAATAAGTAAGTTTGGATCTTTGGCTACATCAGGCCCGGCAAATATCTTGATGACCTTCATACCGATGTCTTCAAATGCCTTAACTGTCCCTAGCTCGCGCAATGCTCTGTTCATTTCGTTCCACGGCCCAAAAATGATGGCTTTATCGCCTGATTTTAATTTGAATTGCTTAATCGCTTCTACTCCTAGAGCATATCCTTGTGGGCTTAGATCAGCTCCAATATATCCTCCCCCATAGCTGGAGCGGACGACTGGTACATCAACATTAAGATAGATCATCAAGACACCCAATTTTTTGGCGTGAGCGGCCAGTGGCATAATTGCATCGTCCGCTGGATGTCCCATCATGGCGATACCATCTGGTTTGGTTGCAATTGATTCTCTTAACTGCTGTGTCATTTTTTCCATCGACCAATCTGAAAACAAACATTCGACGTTTGCTCCGGTATCTTTCGCTGCTTGTAATGCGCCAGCATATACAATAGAACCGAACGCATCACCTTCAGCACCACCGGTAAAGAACCGAATTCTGATAGCTGAAGCCCATTTATTTTTGACACCCTGCCCATAGCTGGGTGAAACAAATGTGTTGGTTGATCCAATTATCATTAAGAAAAAAATAAGCTGTAAAACAGAGGTGAGTCGTTCATTCCCCATATCTATTCCTTTATATTTAAAACCACAACCAAGGTTATGATTTAATCATGCGGCTAAGTGTCACAAACAACATATCCATCTGTCCTGTGTAATTACTACTTCATATCAAGAAAATCAATGGTTTGGCTGAAACTGTTTATTGAGTTGAATGGCTGCAACATTGGAAATCAAATAAATTATCTATTATTAATAAACTGTGTGTGCCAAACTGACTGGAACTACCTAAACTTCAGGGAAAACATTACAATCATCTGGGGCCGTCCAACGATCCGGAATATCATCCATGGAAAGACTCGCGTGCTGATTATATTCGGCCAGTATCTTTTGATCTTGACCTGCCGTTTCCAGTGTGTTCAGTACAGTTTCTCCTGACCAGCCTTTTAATACTTCGGCTAGTAGTTCTTTCCGAATAGATGCATAGGCCTGGTCCTGTCCTAGATCGTTCCATTCGTCCGGATCTTGATCTAAGTTAAACAGTTGTGGATGATCGTAAGAGTGGTAATGACTCAGTTTCCAAGGTCCACGCCGAATCATTCTCCCTGGCGCGTCGCCGGATAACCCCCCAAGTTCAGCCAAGATGGTATCTGGCCAACTGTCGTTATCAAAAATATCAGGCTGAAGAAAACGATACAAACTTCGACCACGCACATTCTGCATTGGAGAACCACCGGCGATCTCTACCAGTGTTGGTCCAATGTCAAGCAGACTAGTTGCCTGTTGGATGGTTTGTCCTTCAGCTACTTGTCCTGGTTGGGAAAAAATCAGCGGCACGCCAACCGATCCTTGGTAAAAACTTGACTTCCACCACATTCTATGATCACCTGCCATCTCGCCATGATCAGAGGTATAGATAACGAGTGTATTCTTCCCAAACTGAGTTTGTGCCAGCGTTTCTAAGATATGTCCGATAAGCTCATCCATGAAGGTTACCAAACCATAGTAGGCGGCACGTGCCGTCTTTACTTCCTCATCCGTCAGTCGATCCACCTGTCGTTTGTTTCGCCAAGCCTGCATAAATGGATGTAACGTGTTTAGGTAGTCTTTGGGTAGTGACGTCGCATCAATCTGATCGAAGTACTCCTCAAACAACCGCTTCGGCACAATAAAGGGACAATGGGGCAATACGAAACCAACAGTTAGTAGGAATGGACGATCAGGGGGAAGTCTATCCATCTCCAACAGAAATTTGTTGCAGGCCTGTGTGACTTCCTGATCATATCGTGTATAAGCTGTTCGACCCGCACCAGCTACCTTGACACCAGCAGCAGTTTGCCCCGTGGTTGAAAGCGGAATATGTTCTAGTTTTGCATGGACGTCGCCGATAATCCTTCGTTCAAAACCATGACGCTGATCAGTACCAGAAAAATGCATGCGGCCACAAAGGGCTGTCTGGTAACCAGAATTGACAAGATAATGGACAAATGTGGGGATCTCTGATGACAAACGACAACGGTTGGTCCAAACCCTAATGTCTGAACTGTGGCGGCTGGTGAGGAAAGTCATACGTGAAGGTACACATAACGGGTTAGCACAGTACGTATTTTCGAACCTAGTTCCCTGTTCTGCCAGTTGATCTAACACTGGTGTTCTCACTACTGGATCTCCAGCACATCCCAGCAAACGCGCACTGTGTTGATCAGACATGATCAATAAAATGTTTGGTTGTTCGCTCATCAGAAATGTACAGGAATGCGGATTACTGACTCCTTTAAATCTATAGGCACCACGGATGTGCCAAAATTATATCATGAATTTTCAATTGAAAATCCAAACATTCCACTGAATGTCTTGATAATGTTTTACCTTATCCACTTTAAAGCAAAGACCATAATTAGTATTTCCAGTATTTTAAGAGTGGCCCGTTTCTTCCATAAACCGGATCTGTTGATGGCAAATTCACACGTTTGATGTTCCGAATGGCCTTCAATCTATCACCTGAGTTGGATGTCGCCCTATCGTCACAGAGGTCAGGCGTTTGATTAGGTGGATAAGCTCCAACGACGCATAGATCCGAACTGGCACCCAAGTTTTTATGTCCTACTCCCGCTGGAATGACCACGACATCACCCGACGAAACGGAGAATATTATACCTCTTCTGCCGCCGAATTGCACTTTGGCGGTGCCCATGCAAATACCGAGGACTTCGTGCGCCGTGCTATGGTAATGATGATAGCTAAAAATACCGTTCCTCCAACATCCCTGCCAGCTATTTGCAGTGAATAATGACTGACACATCGATATCGGATCGTTGCCCAAGACGCTAAATGCCTTTGGGTAAACCAAAAGCGGCAGTTTTTGGTTGTTGGGAATTCGACCATCACCCGTTAATATTTCACATATCACATTGGAAGCATTGACAAACTCATTGAAATCGGGTTCCAAGTTTAAGGCAATATAAGCTTGATCGTTCATGTTTAATTACTTTCTAGGCATGATATCTGTATTGACTTTATACAATGAAGCAACTTTCCAGTAGGGTTACAAAAGTGATTTTTATCACCAATTTTGGCTATGAATAGCGTATCATACTTCCACCTGCGGTTGACATTTCGAACGTTGATTTTAAAAAGCTATTATATCTCTTGTATCGAAAAGAGGCCAGTCGCAGCCATCATCTTCGTAATAAGCCATTGCTAATACTTCTTTGATAGATCTCATTTGGTAGCTAACCAGCGATGAAAACTAACACAGGAATTTCGATCGATTATTTCAATATGTTGGGATGGTTCACCGTTTTGACATTTGAACGGCAGATGATAAAATCATTAGAACTTTTGCCTCTGGCAGAAAAAGGCATCAAGTGCTAATGAAATAAGCGTGATAAAAGAACTGGACTTTAGTAACTTAGTCCACTGAGTTTCTAAAGCTGAAAATTATTGCTTGGCAAATAAAGCTAGTTGTCACTAAGTTTTAGGGCCTATAAAACTTTATGGAATAAAATATGATTGAATGGGCGCACCAGACACTTTTCAGCTCATTCATTTCAAGCTTAATAATGTGGGAAAAATATGAATATAATTACTTCAAATAAAGATAAAGTACTATTCACACCGGGGCCATTGACAACAAGTTGTACGGTTAAACAAGCGATGCTAACTGATCTTGGTTCGCGGGATGTTGCCTTCATCGAGATTGTCCGTCAAATTCGCCAGAAGTTATTGGAAATAGGGGCATGTTCCCCAAATAGATATACTGCGATACCCATGCAAGGCAGCGGTACTTTTGGAATTGAGGCTGTCGTTTCTTCAACAATTCCATCAGATGGAAAATTGCTGGTGATTGCCAACGGCGCATATGGAGAACGGATTGCTAAAATAGCGGATGTGTTGAATATTAGTTGTCATGTTCTTAGGGGGCCTGAGGATAAAACTCCCGATCTTGACAGGGTCAAAAAAGTTCTTGAAGCAAACTTGGGATTTACCCATGTAGCAGTTGTACACTGCGAAACGACTACTGGTATTATCAATCCAATTCAGGAAATCGGGGAAATTTCCAACGACTTCGATTGCAAGTTTTTTGTTGACGCCATGAGCAGTTTTGGTGCTGTTACTATGAATTTCCATGATTGCTATATTGACTATTTAGTATCATCAGCCAATAAGTGTATTGAAGGTGTCCCAGGATTTTCGTTTGTAGTTGCTAGAACTAGGTACCTTAGAACAAACTCAAGGAATATGCCCGAAGCCTAAGCTTAGATCTATTCAATCAGTGGCAAGGGCTAGAGCAAAACGGGCAGTTTCGGTTTACTCCGCCGACACACGCACTGATGTCTTTTCACCAAGACTTAATTGAACTTGAAGTTGAAGGTGGAGTTGTCGGGCGTGCTATGCGTTACCGCCGGAATCATGAAATATTAGTTGAAGGTATGAAGAATATTGGTTTTGAGCTGTATCTGCAATCTGCTAATCGAAGTTATATCATTACATCTTTTATTTCACCCAGTCATCCCAATTTTAATTTTAACGATTTTTATCAACATTTAAGCAATTGTGGTTATCTAATTTACCCAGGTAAAGTAAGTAATGAAGATTGCTTTCGAATTGGATCTATTGGTCGCATCTTTGAGCCGAACATACGCGCACTTCTATCTGCTATTCAGAAAACTTTAACTAAGATGCAAGTTGACTTGTCAGGAACCTGAAATTATTTGCAAATGCTGAGCCCTACTTTTAATCGAATTCCCCTTCGAAATAATCTTCAAAATTATCTGAATATTGTATACCATCTTTTTTAAATCCCTGCTATAATACTGGGCTGAAGATAGGCATATGCGCTATTGTTAATTTAAGAAAGTTTTTCCAAACACCTGATAGTCATAGCGTCTCCAAATTTGGTCAAGGTTTAAAAGGTCTTTCCCCAAAGTTAAGTGTTTTCTAGAGCAAAAATACTATCCCTCATTTTTCTTGTACTCGCATTCTTTCCGTTTGCATCAATTGCACAAAATAACACCTTTATTTTTGCAGTTACTGGCGAAGTAAAACAACCTGATGGGACTCCTGCGGCAAAAGGGTTAACCGTTGCTGTTACAAATGCAACTAGAAACCTGACCCGCACCACAACATTGGGAAAACGTATCGAAGGTGAATATATTGTTCACTTCCTCAGCACAACAGGGACTCCTGTCGCCAAGACCGGCGATTTACTAAAGATACGAATCACAAATCCTGATGGTGGTCTGCCTGATGGTGGTCTGATTGTTGAAGGAAGTCATAAAATTGTAAGTGCTGAAATACAGGTTTCGAGTGCCATAGTTAATCTGCAAATTAAGCTTCAAGGTGTATCATTGTCGCGAGCACTTTCGAAAGTTGAGCTTGTTCCCCTCAAGTCAGTTGTCGCTGATGGTAAAACAACTGCAGAAATATATGTGACTTTGAAAGATATTCGAAATATTCCAGTGGCAGGACAACGCTTTCTGGTGACTGCAACTGGATCAGATAATATAATTTCTCCAACTTCTCCTACCAATGTAAGTGGTGAAGCTGTTGCAGAGATTAGCTCGATAAAAGCAGAAAAAAAAATCGTTACGGTCACCATTGGCGACATTGCTTTGGTGCCAATCACTATCCAATTTGCCGCTGGAGATCCGCATCCTGAGAAATCGATGGTTCGCGTTAACGAAGTCCAAGTACCTGCTGACAATAAATCTGTGGCTAACATTGAGGTTCAGCTAATAGATCTATATGAAAATCCAGTTACTGGCAGAACTATCGAAGTTATAAGTACTGGAACTGATAATACAATTACGATGGATGAACAAACAAATATTAATGGACGTGTCAAAGGAACGATCACCAGTAAAAAAGCGGAAATCAAAATTCTGACTATCAGAGATGCCCACAGTGGCATTTCCCTGATAGAAAAACCTCATATTGATTTCATCGCTGGAAAGCTCAGCCAAAGCCAATCGTTAATTACTGCCTCATCACCGATCGTTGCTGATGGAAAAGCTAAAAGCTTGGTGACGATTACTCTTATGGATCAATTCGTTAATCCAATCAGTGATGAAGAAGCAAAGATAAACGTCAGTGGGTCAAATAATGAAGTAATGCAATCTACAGCCTTGACTGATTCATATGGTAAAACGGTAGCGCAGATTACATCAACTAAAGCCGAAACCAAATACATTACTGCAGATGTGCGAGGTGTTCCTCTCGTAGCTACGGCAAAAGTGGAGTTCTTACCAACATTTTTAGATACTACAACTGTGACATTAGATCCGGACACTTTGCCTGCAGATGGCGTATCAACTTCAGTGGTAGTGGTAAGCGTTATTGATACTTTTGGCAATCGTATTGATTCCCACAAACCCACTCTAAAAGTCACAGACGGCACAGTCAGCGAAGCCCAATTCCAACCGGATGAAGGAGTGTGGCTAGCCATGTATACAGCAGGTAGAGTGCCCGGCTCCAATGTGGTAAGCGCCTTGATTGATAACGTGGTTCAGACTAGTATGACTATTACTCTGACTAAGCCTGATCAAACAAGCCAGCGAATTAATTCTACATCGACCTTACCTGCATCTGGGGTTACTAATGACGTTATAGTTTTTCAACTGGTTGGAACAAGCGGTGGTAAGGCAACTGTTTCGATCAATGGAATTGAAGGCGTGAGCGATCTCCCGATGGCTGAAAGCACAACTTCACCCGGCATATACACTATACCATACACAATCAAGGAAGGAGACCAAGTTTCGAATGTGCCTGTCATTTTTAGGCTCAACACAGCGATAGATCAATCTAAGATTGTCTATATCAATGCAAGTGGGGTCTCGGTCAAAATCGAGTTTTTGGGTGAAAAAACCGCACGGCTTGGGATTGTAAAGAAAATTCGGGGTAAGCTTATCCCAGAGATTCCTGATCAGTTGCTACAATTTGCAATTAATAAACCAGATGGCAGTGATACCTCTATTAAGGATGTCAAAACAGATAGATCTGGGCAATTTTCATTCAACTTGGCATTTGATCTGTCAGGTGGTTGGTTCATTAACGCTAATTATGGTGGAAATGCCATCTACCTGCCAGCGTCAGGATCTGCTGTATATGTTTCCATTATGAATGTTGGTAAGGCAATTATTGTTCTTGGTGGTAATCCGCAGACCAATCCGATTTGGGATGCCTTCAGAATAAACGCGGAATTTGTCCATCACACTTTTATTACTCGCGGGCTTGACCCTGATAATGACATTAAATTTTTCTCTTCGGATCCAAATCGCACGGCTAACGCTGATGATTTCTCTACGCTTGCTAATCTTGAGGAGGCAATCGATATCTGGGCCAAACCACAATTGGGTTTACAGTCACCTCTTTTTCTTTACCTCATCTCTTCAAACCTTGGTCCTGATTTCCTGGTAAATGATAAAAACATCTTAACACCTGATCTCCTTGATAATTGGTTGGATGTAGTCCCAGATGGAACGCCGATATTCATCGTGGTTGAAGCAAGTTATAGTGGTAATTTTATCACTCAGTCACGTGATGGTATGTCTGTACTCTCAACTCCAAACCGCACAATCGTAACCAGCGCACACAGTAGCCGACAAAACCGGATTATGGTAAATGGTTACTCTTTTTCGCGCCTTTTCTTTAATCAGATTCGAGCAAATAAAGCTATTGGTGAGGCCTTTATCACCGCCCGTAGCACCATGCAATCCACACCAGTTTACCAACTACAGTATCCCCAGATTGATAGCAACAGCAATGGTTTGGCCAATGAAGCACGAGACCTAACCGTCGCATCCTCGCTATATATCCCTGTGCCTATAGAAGTCAAATCTACGGCCCCTATTCTGGTAGAGATGATATCGAAAAATCGCACTTTACCACCTGATACCAGATTACTAACCGTCGAAGTAGTGGCATCAAATCCTGATACTATTGAGGTGAGAGCAACTATCATTCCTCCTTCATTTGACCCTAACGAGAAAATTGATCAATGGTCAGATTTGAAGTTTGATCAAATCTCGCTGGTAACAGGCGGCAGCGAAGTATATAGTGGCATCTACGATAATCTTTCTGATCCGGGTGATTACATTATTTATGCCCATGCCGTACGAACTGACGGGGTTGTTTTTTATGCTGATTCACCTATTAAGATTAGGCTGAAAGCAGCTATAGATCCCTCCAAACCAACTGTTTTGTTAGATAGATGCTACACTACCAGCCAAGCCTGCGATCAGCCAGTCGAAGTTGGAAGTGTCTTTGAATTAGTGATGCGGGTTGAAAATATTGCAGGGCTTCAAGGTTTTGGCACCACAGTCCAGTATAATCCAAGTCAGGTTGATGCAATTTCCGTTTCCGAAGGTGAATTCCTAAAGCGCGGAGGTACAGATACACGACCTGCCCAGTTAATTATTGATGAAGTGAATGATAATATTAAAATTACAATTTATCGACTCGGCGAAAATGGTATGAGTGGTGACGGGATATTGGCCAACATTAAGTTCCGCACCAAAGATGTAGATGCGGCAGAAATTACCTTTGAGAAAGCGGATTTTTCTGATGTTAATGCAAATTCCATCTCTGTTAACTTGGTTGATGCTTTGATCCCAATTAAGGGTTTCTTGCCACCATGGGATATTAATCAGGATGGTACTATTAACATCTTCGATTTGGTCCTGGCTGGCAACCAAATGGGTCAAAAGGGAAAAGGGTTGACGGGGGATGTAAATCAAGACAATCAAGTTGATATTTTCGATATTGTTTTAATTGGTAACCACTTGGGAGAAGACAGTATGCTTTCCTCACCTGAGATTATCCACTCGCTACCAATTACTTCACTGCCTATTCTTAGGGAAATACAGTCTGAACTTCGGCTTAAATTGGCACTGTCCGAATCGGATCGTGGTTTTCTTACAACACAGAATATAGTCGACTATCTCATTGCTTCCCTTGAAAATCAGAATCCAAATACAGTGCTTTACCAGAATTATCCGAATCCTTTCAATCCGGAAACTTGGATACCATTTGAGATAGCAGAAAATTACCTGGTATTAATACAGATCTACAACGCAAACGGAAATTTTATTCGTCAGCTCAATCTAGGTTTTTGTTCAAAAGGAATCTATACGAGTAAAGGCAGGGCGGCATATTGGGATGGCTGTAACCAGCATGGCGAAAGAGTATCGAGTGGCATGTACTTCTACTTGCTTAATAATTCGGATCAGCTTCGGAAAATGATAATCTTGAAATAGATCTATTCAAATTTGAATATGCGTGTTGCTGCGCGCATAATTTTTTTGCTTTTCTTTTAACATTTGTGAAGTTTTCTTTCACAAATGTTAACGGCGCCCAAAATCATAACCGCTAGCAATATTATATGACAAGTTATGTTATAAATCGAGCTCTTTTTTCAGATTATTATCTGGATTTTGTTGTTCCAGATCTATTTGATCAAAGAAACTCCCTTGAAATTGAATTCGTATTCAACGAAATTCGACGGCTGTATAAAAAGATTCGATTGATCAAGTCAAATCTCCTTGAGGCACAAACTGAAGGGAATTTTATCCGTCCGGTGCTAGAATTGCTTGGACACCATTTTGCAGTTCAACCAACGCTTCGAACATCCCAAGGAGTAAAGAGACCCGATTATGTGTTTTTTCCCAACTCGGATGCGTTTGAATTTTCCCAACCCCGCATAAACACAAAATCTTTTTTTAAAACAGCAGTTGCTATTGGTGACGCAAAGGCATGGTCAAGAGATCTCGACCGCAAGTACAAGAGCAGTTCAGACGCTTTCACCAATATGAATCCAAGTTTCCAAATTGATTTCTATCTACGTGAAACCGATAGAGTTTGGGGAATTCTGACCAATGGGCGCCAATGGCGACTTTACCACCGAAATACCAGTTATCGGTTGGATCAATTCTACCAATTCAATTTGGAAGATATACTGGAGTCAGACAAATATGACCTCGATTCATTCTGCTATTTCTATTACTTTTTCCGGCGCGAAGCCCTTGTTATCAATCATAATGGGAAATCTTTCCTTGATCAGATTTATGAAGAAAGCAAAGAACACACAGTAGGGGTTTCCGAGGACCTTGAGATTCGTGTCTATAAGGCGTTAAAGATCTTGATGCAAGGTTTCCTAGACTTCTCACGAAACCGACTTGAAGCCTCACCAGAATTAGTCCAACAAGTGCACGAAAATAGCTTAATCCTGTTATACCGGATCCTGTTTGTCCTTCATTCAGAAGTCCGGAACCTCCTGCCAATTGATAACCCTCATTATGCCAATGATCATAGTTTGTCCAAACTGGCGGCGGATGCGCATCAACGTATTGAGGAACAACGGTATATTTTGCCAACAATGAATGACTACTGGTCACGTCTGCGAGGATTGTTCCAACTAATTAATGATGGCTGGGAAGAATTTATTCCCCAGTATAATGGTGGCTTGTTTTGTCCAAAACGTTATCCTTTTCTGGAAACATATGAAATTGGAAATCAAGCATTGACTAAGGCTTTGGATCTTGTAACTTACACTAAAGATGGCGAACGAATTGCCTACCGGGATCTAGATGCTCGCCATTTGTGGAACGTTTATCAAAGCCTACTTGACCTAAAACCTTCCTTTGAAGATAGCACCATTGATTTCATCCAACCAAAGGCCAAAAAGCGTAGCGCCAAAAATGGTCAGACCCCTGACTATATTAGTCGATATATTGTTGAACAGACTCTCGAACCGTTGTGTAAAGAAAAGGATGTTGAGGATATCTTGCAGCTTAAAGTCCTTGATCCAGCTGTTGGTAGTGGGTACTTCTTAATCGAGGTCGTTGATTTCTTGGCCGAGGAGATTGTCAAACGTGTGGACACACCGTTACCTTCTGACGTTGATTCAGAAATCAGTTACTGGCGCCGGCGCGTTGTGGAATCTTGTGTTTACGGTGTCAGTCTTGATCCCGCTGCAGTTGAGTTGGCTAAACTTTCTCTCTGGTTACATACAGTGGCAAAAAACGAGCCACTTTCGTTTCTAGATCACCATGTTCGTTGTGGGAACTCCTTACTTGGTGCTGAAATAGTAGATTTGGCCAATCCTCCAGTTGTTGAAGATAGGCGAAGAAGAATTACATCGAGTAGTGCGCTTCAAGTCGAGCTGAATCTTTCCTTCGATTTCACGGATACCGCTGCGCGTGCGATTCAAAATTATTTGGAAATTGAGGAAACAGAGAGTAGCCACGCAATTCACATAGACCTAAAAGAACAGAGGCTTGACAGCGCCGAAGTTATGCTTCACCCCTACAAAGAAATCGCCAATCTATGGTTGAGTTGTTATTTTGGAAACGAAGTTACCAGATCTGATTATCATTCAGTCCTCGACATGTTACAAACCAATGGATTAGAAAAAATCAAGTCCATACCCTGCTTTGCAGTAGCTCAGGAGATTGCAGAGAAAAGCTGTTTCTTTCATTGGGAGATAGAGTTTCCTGAAGTCTTCCGCGATAGATCTGGGCGGCTAAAGGAAAATGGCGGTTTTTCAGCAGTGGTGGGAAATCCTCCCTGCCTCAGACAAGAAGAAATTGGTGAGGAGAAAAAATACTTAGCGACTTATAAAACGTATAACGGTGTGGCAGATCTGTATGTGTATTTCATAGAAAGATCACATTATCTGTTAAAGAATCGTGGGCGTTTTGGCATGGTAACCTCCAATAAGTTTATTCGCTCAAAGTACGGAAGAAATTTACGGAGATACCTTGAAACTGATGTACAACTCTGTCAAATCATTGATTTTGGGGACTTACCTGTTTTTGAAAATACTGCGTTGATGGCTTCTATTATTTTGACAGAAAATGTGCCGTCGAAGGAAAATTTTCTGCCTCAGTATACGGAGATTGAGAGTCTTGAATTTGATTCCTTTGATACAGAGGTAAATCGCGTCTCTCGTCTTCTGGATAGCAACGCCCTGCAAGACGGAAACTGGATAGCATCACGTGTTAACGACATAGATTTTGATATTCAAGCTCGTACACTTCCACTAGGCGATTACTGTCAGGCCAAGATTCGGCGTGGCGTTATGACAGGACTAAATCAGGCATTTGTGATCAATGCCGAAACACGAAAAAAACTTATCGCTCAAGATGGGAATTCTGTTGATATACTGAAACCACTTGTGGCAGGAAATAATATTCGGGAATATTATGTTAAATTTGAAGATTATTATTTAATCTGGGCGGTAAACGGCGTGGATATTCAGAGATATCCAGCAGTTTTTGAGCATCTCAATCGTTTCAAGGATTCGCTGGAGAACAGACGAGATAAGGGAGATCATTGGTGGGAAATAAGAAGTTGCCGTTACGCGGTAGAGTTTGAGATGTCAAAGATCATGTTCCCTGACTTGGGAGCAAATTGTCGATTCTGTCTGGATAAAAGTGGACTCTTTCTAATCAACAACGCCTATTTTATTGCTGAAGACGATTATTATTTGCTAGCCCTATTAAATTCTCAATTTGCTTGGGAGTATTTGAAACGAATTTGTACTAGGTTTAGGGGTAAGACTTTGCGGTTCAGCAAGCAGTATTTGGAGAAGGTGCCAATTTGCGTCATAGATTTCACGATGCCGACAAAGGAACGGAGACTTTTACTTGAAAAGGCAAAATGGCTTTATAATAGGTGCTTGGAAAAGAATGATATTGCTTGTTTGCTTGGATTTGTAGATTATCATATTTCAGAAAAACAAGCGGATATAGTCTATGACCTTTTATCATTCCTTGCTAAAAAAATGAGCGCTGATAATTTAGCTTTATACCAGGAAAAATCTGGATTCCTCAAATGGTTGGAACGCAAGATCGGTTTTTCGGTTGATGAACTTAAAAACAAAAGAATTATCGAAAACTATCAGCATATCAGCTTATCAGAGGTAATTTCAGTTCTCAAAAAAAATCAGAAGATGATCCCAATAGAAGTGTCAAGTCGCAATTTTCAGGAATCGGTTGAGACCGAATTCTGTATCAGTTGTGAAAGGTTACATCCCCTTTCACTCCGAGTTGTAAAAACAGATCAGCTGATCAATGAAATCGTTTTTAAGCTTTACGGCTTGACAAGTGGTCAGTTTGAAAAATCTAAAACAAAGTAGTTGCCAACTTCAAGGTATTTTCAAGCAAGATGGCACGCGTCATCGGTCCGACTCCCCCAGGTACCGGTGTGATAAAACCAGCGACTTTGGATACTGTCTCGAAATCGATGTCTCCGATCAGGGCGTTATCAACACGGTTAATGCCCACATCGATGACAATGGCTTCTGGTTTTACCATCTTCTCAGTAATGAACTTTGGCTCTCCTACCGCGACGACAAGAATATCAGCTTTGCTGGTCTCTGAACCAAGATTCGCCGTTCGGGAATGACAGAATGTGACAGTTGCGTTTCGGTTCAGTAGAAGCAAACCAATTGGTTTGCCTACAAGTCTGCTGCGTCCAACACAAACGACGCGCTTTCCTTCAGTTTCCACTTCTGTTTTTTCAATCAAGCGCAGAATCCCTCCTGGTGTGCAAGGCAATACACGTTCTTGTCCAATCAGCAAGTTACCCAGGTTTATCGTTCCCAACCCATCCGCGTCTTTTTGGGGCAAAATTGAATCAATTACTATTTGTTCATCAATATGATTAGGCATTGGCATCTGCACCAAAATACCATGAATTTGGCTTGATTGGTTTAATTGTTTAACGAGATCAATGACCTGTTTCTGTGAGGTATTTGATGGCAATCGGATTACTTCAGAATGGAACCCAACATGCTCGCAATCCTTCTGTTTATGGTTGACATAAATCGTTGAAGCGGGATCGGTTCCAATCTGTATAACAGCCAATCCGGGTCTGAAATCAAGTTTTTTCACTTGGCAGCGTATATGATTTCGAATCGATTTTGCGATTTGCTTGCCGTCAATAATCTGTGATGACATATTATCTTTCACTACAAGTTTTTGCCTGATTTTCTATCTTTAAATTCTGTGTTTCAATCTGCAATAGGCAAGAACTTGTCTAACTTTACCTAACTACGCTAACAAAAATATCTTCCAAAGATCGTTCTACCAAACCAAGATGGCGAATCTGAACACCTGTTTCGACCGCTAATTGAAAGAATAGATTCTGACTGATTGGGATTGTGTCTTGAGAGGTAACACGAATTTCCACACCAGATCGCACCTCCACTTCACAGTTATTTTCTCTCAAGGCAAAAATAAAAGCTCTTTGATTGCCTTTAATCTTTAGCTCATAACTGAGTCGATGTTCCAATTTCAATTGCTTCATGTTCCCTTCAAGAACAACTTGACCTTGATCCAAAGCAATTACGTCTTTACATACATATTCAACATCATCCAGAATATGCGAGGATAAAATGACGTCTATTTCTTTATAAGTTGAAATCTCACGGATCAGTTCAAGCATCTCTTGACGACCAATTGGATCCATACCATTAGTCGGTTCATCAAGCAACAAAACCATTGGATCATGAATCAGTGCTTGTGCGAGTTTGACTCGCTGTTTCATACCTATTGAGTATGTTTCAACTTTTCGATATCGTGCTTCACCGAGATTGACGTATTGCAGTACTTCATGTGCCCGTTGTATGGCATCAGCTTTGGGCATACCTGCTAATTCCCCCATATAGGCGATAAAATTGAGACCGTTTATATCAGGAATATAGCAATCGTTTTCAGGCATGTAACCAATCTGCTGCCGGATTTTAATTGGGTTTTTATGGACAGGTAAATCAAAGATTCTGACAGAACCACTGCTAGGGATTAAAAAGCCAAGAAGTGTTTTAATTAATGTGCTTTTTCCCGCACCATTTGGACCCAGCAGTCCGGTGGATTTACTATCAATAGACAAATTGATGTTGTTCAGAGCTCGCGATTTGCCGTAAAAGACGGAGAGATTCTCAATTTGAACAAGCACGATTCATGCTCACAACAAACATTAAAAAGCCACCAAAATCAGAAATCCAAGAGATTTTCTGCTTTTATCATAACCGTTGAGATTAAATCTTGAGTGAGGTTCATGTAGGAAAGCTATCATCAACATCGAAAGCAATATAGCACAATAACGAAATAAATTCAAAACTATTATCTTTAATTGTGTTACGATTTCAAACTGTGTATAATCTGGAATATCAGGTTCTCTCTAAAGTTGGAGAAAATGTATGAAGATTCTCGTGATTGGCATGGGTGGACGTGAACATGCAATTGTATGGAAAATTGCCCAGAGTCCGCTGGTTGAGCTGATATATTGTGTCCCTGGAAATCCAGGAATATCAGACATAGCGGAGTGCCCGCACATTTCGTTGGAAGATGACTTTAGCCATCTCGCTGATTTCGCTGAAACCCGTCAGATTGATTTGGCCATTGTTGGCCCAGAAGCTCACCTGGCCAACGGGTTAGTTAACGTTTTTCAAGCACGTGGTCTTCGTGTGTTCGGCCCAACCCAGCAAGCAGCAATAATTGAAGCGAGCAAGGATTTCGCTAAGAACTTGATGATTAAGAATTCTATTCCAACGGCTGATCATCAAACATTCGTAGATGCTGATGCTGCAATTAGTTACGTGAAATCTTTAAACCAACCGGTCTTTGTCAAAGCAGATGGCCTTGCAGCTGGAAAAGGTGCGATTCCTGGCAGAACAGTCGAAGAAGCAGTTACAGCCATAAACCGCATTCTGGTACACGGCGACTTTGGAATTGCAGGTAGTAAAGTTATTATTGAGGAATTAATGGTGGGTGAAGAAGCGTCATTTACTGTGCTGACCGATGGTGACTACTGCCTGCCATTAGCCACTGCCCAAGATCACAAGATGTCCCATGACGGGGATCAGGGCGAAAATACTGGTGGAATGGGTGCTTATTCACCCACCCCTGTTATTACAAAGTCAATTGAACAGGAAATAATGGAAACAATTGTGTACCCGACAATCCACTCCATGAAGACAGAAGGAAGGGAATTCAAAGGGGTGCTTTACGTCGGGTTGATGATTACCAAAACCGGGCCAAAGGTTGTTGAATTCAATGTTCGACTCGGAGATCCTGAGACCCAGGTTCTCTTACCAAGACTAGCAAGTGATTTAGTGCCATTACTGAATGCTTGTGTTGATGGAAACCTGAATCTTTGCATGACTGAGTGGAAGCCGGAAACAGCAGTTTGCACAATTATGGCTTCTGGAGGATATCCCAGCAACTATGAAACAGGAAAAGTCATTCGCGGAATTGATGACGCGGACGCACTAAATGATGTGGTGGTCTTTCAGGCAGGGACAAAACGCATTAATGATAAAATTGTTACGGATGGAGGTAGGGTCTTGGGAGTGACTGCACTTGGCATAGATGTGAAATCCTCAATCGATTTGTCATATCAGGGGGTGGAAAAAATCAACTTCGATCGGGCACATTACCGTCGTGACATCGGGTATCATGCAATTAATCGGAAATAGTTGTCCAATACAGCTTTCTTAGCGATCGAAAATATCGTCAATCCATTCCTCAAGTACTTTTCTTGTGTCCTTGTGAACCCGATCAACATCCGGCATACTTTTTCGTGAATCAGATAGCCAGATCTGTTGACATATCGATCTCCATTCTCTAAGTTCCTGATCAGACACCCCTACGATATATTGTTTAACACATAGTAGTATTCTTTCGCCTTTTCTAACTAGATCTTCATCTTCAGTATCCATTAGTTGTCCAATTCCATTAATGAAACTTCGGCAGATCTGTAAATGGCAATTCCTGTCGAAGTCAAGTGGCAAAAGTATGTCAAATACGGCGGTCAGTGAACGAAACGAGATTTCTTCGGGGGACGTAAGTAACTGCCAAGCATCAACGGTCACTTTTATCTTTGAACGTGGTATATAACGAATAACCGGTGCTAATATCAACCAAACACTAATTATCAAGCGAGATTTCAGCCTCAGCGTACTATTGAATTCCCCCGATTGCTCATGAAGGATAGAATGGATGTAGTCAACGTCTGTCTGTGTTTCCGAGATTTTTAGCAGTCCTCTTACGTATGTTAATTGAAGTGTTTCGTGATCCTCAATGTATGTGTCTGGGATTTGGTGACTATACTCAATTAGATGCAGCAGGAAATCGTAAATTTCAGGCGCATAATACAGATCCTCGACAGAGAGTTCCTGTTGCAATAAAGTAATAAGATGCGCTTTAAAAGGCTCAACTTCGTGCCTAAAGCTGTCAACAATTAAACCTAAAGCGCTATTTAAATCCTTAGATCTACTGACGAACGACATCATTTTCTCTGCACAGGGGCGGGGTAATTCCTCCTGGAGTGCAGGTTGCGAAATCATCAAATCAAAAATTGCTTCGTAGGCAGAAAATGTCAAGTTGCGGTCTGTGATATGATCTAGGAGCTGACGACATAGAAAAGTGAGACCGTCGTCTGTCATCCGGATACAGACCCAGTGGATCAAGTTAATCGTGTCATCGCAATTGTAAGAATTGCGTAAATACGGAACCAGTTTAGAGAGTATTTCCTTTTCCAATTTCTCCTTATGGGGAGAAGGAAGTTCCGGCACCGAAATTGCTGTCTCAATGACTTTTTTCAGGTCTTGAAATGACTCACACTGACGAACTGAGTTTTGCAACCCCTTAGCGATAGATTCGCGTGTTGACCAATCAATATCAGAGGCATCATAGAGTTTAATGATTAACTCAGAAGCGCGATGATCTTCCTGGTGTAACTTTAGCTCGGAAACAAAATTGGCCGCCTGATCAATTTTTTCTCTGAACAATCGTTTTTGTATTGATTTGGCTTGGTTAACTGCGTCTTCCGTTTGACTGTCCACATGAAGTAGACTGTTGATTTGTTTTTCAACTTCTTCAAGTGTAGTTGTGAGTTCACCCATAATTATATTCTACTTGCCTTCAGTAATTATGTCAATCCGCTAACGGTTGATGTTTGTCATCAAAAATTTTGTCCTGCCAATGTTTAAGTTAATTCTGCTTGACAATAGGCAGAACCTTAGTCACAATATTTTTATTAAGAACGCAGAGATACAGGATTTTTATATGGATAAGGATTATAAAGTAAGAGCTTCATATTGCAATCACAGAGTTTCAGAAGAGGAAATTTATCAGACCTTAAAACGTACAACGGATTCATTAACGAGATCATGGCAACAGATTGAGAAAGCAAGAAAAGTCGTTATTAAGTTCAATATGATGAAGCTCCCAGAACGAATTGAGTATTTTCAAGGACGGCGTCGTGAATTAGTAGATGACGCTTTCTGCCGAGCAACCTTACGTTTGATTAAAGAGCATACTACCGCTCAATTGATTGCCACTGATACTAATCCTTACAATAATGGGAATGTGATGCCAGCTGGATTCAACTATGAACATTACCTCAAAGAATTTGATGTCCAGTTTGTGGATTCAAGTCTGCCACCGTTCAGTGACTATGAAGTACCAAATGGCGGCTTGATGTTTAATCGATATACTTTGAGCAAGTGTTTTAAGGAATCCGATGCAATGGTGTCAGTTGCCAAAATGAAAAACCATGCTTTTATGGGAATTACACTTTGTACTAAGAATCTTTTTGGGCTTCCACCAATAATTCCACCCGAAGGGCGCGCAAGAAGCTATTATCATCATTTGGTCAGGCTTTCCTATGTGTTGCCGGATCTCGCTCTAATTACCAAACCTTGTCTCAACATTATTGATGCTTTAACAGGACAATCGGGACGTGAATGGGGTGGAGAAGGTCGGGTTTGTAACGCAATGATTGCAGGAGATCATCCGATTGCGACAGATGCATGCGGCATGTACCTGATGGGAACTGATCCGAAGTCGGATTGGCCAACCCCACCGTTCAAGCGAGATCGAAACCATATTTTAATTGCCGCCCAACGCGGCTTTGGTACAGTTGATCTGGAGCAGATTGATTTTGAGAGTGAAGTCGCCCCTCCTCTGGCTGATTTTGACTCGGTTGAAACGGATTCACCTGAAATGGTTCGCAACTGGAGACTAACAACTTGTCAACAAGGCATGGCGTATCTTGAAAATCAAAAGCAATTGATCGATAAATACCGCGGCCAGTTCATCTATATGCAGGCAGGTGAAGTCGTCTGGAATGGTCCAGACCCATCGGATTTGGGAAGTCGCCGTCAATTAAGCGGTGGAAAAAAGGACAGCGCACTTTGGCTCAAATTAGTTGATCCTGAGGAACATGAAGGCGAAAATTTTAATGTCTATGAAAGACTCTTATCAGATTTTGCCGCTTAAAGCGCACACAATTCTTCTGATTTCCATCTTCATTTTGGCCCAGTCCGGACTCGCCAGTAACCAAGCACTGATCGTTGGTGGTGCTGGTGGCGATAAGTCTTTTTATGATCGTTTCTGGAAGGCGACTTCCAGTTTCTATAATCTGCTTGTCCAAAGATATAGTTACTATCCTGACCAGATTACCTTCCTGTTTGAAGACAATGGTGAAGATCCTGCTATAGTCGATGGTAAATCGACGAAACTCAACATCGAGAATGCACTCGGCCAAATTGCTAATAATATTAATGAGTCCGACCGGTTTACAATGTTTTGGGTTGGGCATGCCAACAAATCTGATACGAATCTCAGACTGAACCTGCCGGGTCGTGATCTTTCCCTGCCAGTTTGTACTCAACTCATCAATAATATCATTGCTAAGGAAATGGTATTAATCTTTGATTTTCCGTTTAGTGGCCTAATAATTCCATTGCTAGAACGGGAAAATCGATTGGTTGTCACCTCATGTACCGCACGTGAACGGCACGCGCGATCTAGATTTTCCAATCTTTTTATCGAGACACTTGAAAGTAAACTCCCAACTATCTCATTAATGGATGTCTTTACAGCAACACAAGATCTAGTGAAGACATGGTATGAAAATGATGGTGCATATCAATCTGAACATCCACAGATCAGTAGCAGCGGATTGATGATCTCACTTGGCGACGCTGCGACTACACTACAGTTGGTTGGAGCACCTGGTGAGGACAGAATTGATAATATTATCAAGAATGCCAGAAATCAAGAGTATCCGCCTGGTTTAATGGCGGTTGTTTTATGGGAGTCCGACACTTTTGATGTCAATGAGGATTCAAGCTATGAACATAGAAGGCGCCGCATCGTGCAGATTCTGAATAAAGATGGGGAGAAGTTTGGCACAGTCTCTATTCCTTACACGCGCAATAATGATGATATTACTATTCACCACGCTTGGACTCTGCAAATGAACGAGGATAAGATCAATCTTGACGACTCAAGCATCACCAAGGATCTAGTGCCACCGGAAGCGGTTGAGGCAGGCATGTTCGTCGATGCTAGATTGCAGCAATTCACCATGCCGGAAATGTCAGAGAGATGTGTTATCGATTACGAATATTCGTCAAGGGCTCGCGATCAGCTACTGCGGGGCGATTTTTGGAATCAAATCTATTTTCAGGCCGAGGTGCCAATCAAAAATTATCGGTTAATTGTGAAAATACCGAGCAAAAAGAGATTACATTATGCAATACATGGACCGAATATTGAGCCAAGTATCGTTGAAACTAAACATTCACGAACTTATACTTTTGAGAGTGCCGATATACCTGCCTTATACAAGGAACCATTAATGCCGGCAATCAAGGATGTCGCATATTCTATTAGCCTATCTTCACTTGATTCTTGGGATAGGTTGATTAAATGGTATCTGACATTAATCCGTGAACAGGATCAAGCCACTCCGGAAATTGAGGAGAAAACCAAGATGTTGGTATCTGGCGCGTTTACTCAAGAAGAAAAAATTAAACGTCTCTACCAATTTGTAGCCGCCAACATTAGGTATGTAGCAATTGAGCTCGGTATATGGGCTATTAAACCCCATACAGCATCACGCATCTTGGAAGAAGGATATGGCGATTGTAAAGATAAATCGACACTACTCCGTACTATGCTAGCAGTGGCTGGTATTAAGTCGTATCCAGTACTTATTTCCGCTGGAGAATCAAGACGTATCGTTCGCGAAATCCCATCACTTTCTTATTTCAACCATATGATTTTGGCGGTAGAAGAAGATGGGAATGGAGATCTAATCTGGTTAGATCCGACAGCGGAGACATGCGCCTATGGGGATTTGCCCTCCGGGGACCAAGACCGCTGGACCCTTGTACTGGACCTTTCTGCCAACAACTCAAGTCAAGATCGAGAATCATATCGGTTTTTGAAAAGTCCAGCAGCTACGGCGGATCGAAATTTGAAGCGAATTAAAACTGAAATCCGTGTAGCGGGTGATTTGTCGATTAAAGTGAGTCAGGAAATAACACTGACAGGAGACTTTAATACCAGAGTTCGAAACCGATTGAAACATAGTGATCATCAAGTATTTTTACGTGAGTTTATAAACTTTAACGATCGAGCGGAGCTAATTCGGTTTGATACGTCTAATTTGAGCGAAGTATCACCACAATTCAAAATCTGGTTAGAATGGAATTGTGCTGATTATGTATTTGCTATTGGACGACAATTTGTATTGAATTTTCCATTTGTTGATTTGCCCCATGCTGAGCTGGTAGGAAACGATCAACGTGTAAATCCAGTTTTGCTTGGCGAAGCCGCTACTTTTGAAGAAGATATTTCTCTTAGTCTAGCACATCAATTTCAGATTGAAAGTTTCCCCGACGACCTCCAGATTCGAAATCAAATCGGGGCTCTGAATGTTTCCGTATCGAAACAAAGACGAAGTGCATCTATCAAGCGTACAATCCAGTTTGATAACTCGATGATACCTGCGAATCAGTTCAGCAAAATGATCGCAATTCTCAAAGCAGCATCGGGAAAAGAAAACACGCGAGCATTGCTAAGCAAAAATATGGGAAAGTGAAGAGAAAACATGTCGGTAACAGAAGAAATTCAAGCTATTGATAAATTAATGTTAGGGAAAGAAGCAATCTTGAAGCAAATGAGGAAAGTGATTGTTGGTCAAGAAGACACGATAGATCAAATCCTAATGGCATTTTTCGCTGGCGGACATTGTTTATTGGAAGGTGTGCCTGGATTAGCTAAGACTTTAATAATTAAGACAATTGCCAATATTATTGATCTGGATTTCAAGCGAGTACAATTCACCCCAGACTTAATGCCAACGGATATTACCGGTACAGATATACTTGAAGAAGATAAAGCTACAGGTCGGCGTGAAATTCGTTTTATTCGCGGCCCGATATTTTGCAATATTTTGCTAGCTGACGAGATTAACCGGACACCTCCAAAAACACAAGCCGCTTTACTGGAAGCGATGCAGGAATTCCATGTAACTGTCGGTGGAAATATGCTTGAATTAGACAAACCTTTTTTTGTGTTGGCTACACAAAATCCGATTGAACAAGAGGGAACATATTCGTTACCAGAAGCCCAATTGGATCGCTTTATGTTCAAGATCGTCATCGACTATCCTGAGGAGAAAGAAGAAATCCAAATCATTTCATCCACAACTGGCATTGAGCAGCCGAATCCCGAACGTGTGATGTCTGGGGAAGACATTATTAGCCTCAATCAGGTTGTGCGACGAGTACCAGTTGCTGAAAATGTTGTCCAGTATGCCGTTAAAATAGTACGAGCAACGCGTTCTGGAAACAATTATGTGCCTGATTTCGTCACCAAATGGGTGCGTTGGGGCGCTGGACCACGGGCGGGGCAGTATTTAATTCTTGGTGCCAAAGCTCGGGCAATTATGCTTGGTCGATTCAATGCTTCGTGCGAAGATATTCGATCCGTGGCTCACTCGGTTTTACGACATCGGATCCTCACAAATTTTAATGCGGAAGCCGAAGGCATCGATTCAGATGCCGTAATTGATATGCTTCTTGAGGCTATAGAGGAGCCGTCTGCCCAATGGTAAAGTTACCAATTATTAATTGACGATTGACTCATTGTTTGGTAAACTCTATATTAGAAGAACGAGTCAGAAAAATAGTATTTCTTGACCACTATCTTAACCACTGGATTTTTATTTATGTGAATATATGAGGCAAGAAATGGTTGTACGCTGGATTTGTTCTATTATTTTGATTCTCATCCCTGTTGCATTTGAAAGTAGAGCCATCGATTCTCGTGATTGATTGCTGACTCGAATGGAGATTTGTACCCACTTTCGCAGACTTGCGAAAGTGGGTTTTTTTGTTCTCGGATATCAGGATATAAGTTTGAATCAGCCATTTCCTTCAATACAATGCATCGGCAATAGCCAATGTGGTCAATCTAATTGGCATGTTATATGTTATTCAACAAATAATCCCTGTGGATCGTTAGTAGAATACGCAACTTTATTGGGAGCATCACCGTTTTGTATGTGTTGTCACTCAGGGGGGTAATTTGGTTCAATTGGACTTCTAACTAACCATTGAATTATTCAGGACGGTTTGAGAACTGTGTTTAATTAGCTAGCAGGCAAAAATGACTGCGATCGAAATTCTATTTGGAACTTAAATATTCATATCAACAGGCAAAAAATGGAAAGTCAAGGATAAACAGCATGATCGAGCTTTACGATACAACACTAAGAGACGGAAGCCAGGGCGAAAGTGTTACTTTCTCTATCAAGGACAAGATGCTTATTATTTCTGAACTAGATCAACTAGGCATTCATTTCATTGAAGGAGGATATCCCGGATCTAATCCCAAAGATGTTGATTTTTTTCAACAGGTAAAGTCCAGGCAACTACAAAATGCGCAGGTTGTTCCATTTGGATCAACCCATCACCCGCGCTTCAAACCGAGCGAAGATCCGAATCTAATGGCGCTACTTGAGACAGAAATGCAAACAGTGACAATCTTTGGAAAAACTTGGGAGTTGCATGCGAGAGATGTCCTGCGTGTTGAACCAGAAGAAAACCTCGATTTAATTGAAAGTTCAATCGAATTTCTGGTAGAGCATGGATGTGAAGTTATTTACGATGCTGAGCATTTTTTCGATGGTTACTACGACAATTCCAGATATGCTATGGAAACACTCAAAGCTGCAGGGAGAGCCAAGGCAAAATGTCTGGTTTTATGTGACACCAATGGCGGACGATTGCCGTTAGAGATACAAGAAGCAATACGTGCTGTGAAGTCAGAGATAAATTTACCATTTGGTATCCATGCACATAATGATTCTGGGGTTGCTGTCGCCAACTCGGTTCTTAGCATCCAAGCGGGGGCGACACATGTACAAGGAACATTTAACGGATATGGTGAACGCTGCGGCAATGCGAATCTATCGGCTATAATTCCGAACTTAAAATTGAAATTGGGAATCGATTGTATTGAAGATGAACAACTTCAGCGTTTGACCAGTGTCTCACGGTTGATTAGTGAATTAGCTAACTTGCCGCATGACGAACGACAAGCATATGTAGGCAGATCCGCCTTTGCTCATAAAGGAGGACTCCATACCGACGCGATTCACAAAAATCGGCTGACCTATGAGCATATTGATCCTGTGACTGTTGGAAACGAACAGCGAATCCTCGTCTCTGAGCAGGCGGGTAGAGGAACACTAATTAAGAAAATTGAGCGTGAATATTCTGGTTACGACAAAGACTCCCCCGAGATTGTTTCCCTTTTTAACAAATTGAAAGAGGCTGAAAATGAAGGATATCAATATGAAGCTGCAGAAGGATCGTTTGAGCTTTTAACTCATAAGATTTTCAACGAACACCTGTCTTTCTTTGATCTACTTGGGTTTCGCGTGATTATAGAAAAATCCCAGAATAATAGTATATACACAGAAGCAACCATCAAGCTCGTGGATCGAGAAGGTAGGACCGTTCATACCGCGGCTGATGGTGATGGTCCTGTTAATGCACTTGATAATGCTCTACGAAAGGCGTTAGAGCAGTTTTATCCTGTACTGAAAGAGATCCATTTAGTGGACTACAAGGTACGGGTTTTAGACACCAAAGCAGGCACTGGTGCAAAGGTACGCGTGCTACTTGAAGCAAGTGATGGCAAGGATATATGGGGTACGGTTGGTGTCTCCGAAAATATTATCCAGGCTAGCTGGGACGCGTTGACTGACAGTATGGAATACAAACTCTACAAAGATCAGAGGCGGATTGAGAGGGATTTGATAGGTCCTGCCTTGGAATCAACTGGCAAATAGAAACACGGTGGGAGGTAAAAATGAGAGCTTTTCAAAATATTGAAGCGTCCGCTCAGAAAATTATTGAGATATGTGGCAAGAGCCAGTTAAAAAAAAGTGACAAAGATCATCTTCTCAAGCTACAAGCTGAGATGCATACTAGCATCGAAAACCTTCTAGAATGTGAGATATGTGGTTGCATCGTCAGTTTTTTGGTCGAGATCAAAATTGGTAATGTTAGTGCTAAGACCTGTAGAGACTGTGGTATTAAAGCACTTGAAGCTGGTGAAGTTAAGAAGACATCACCACGTCGAAAATCAAGCAGGACTCGCAATACAACAGCGGGAGCTAAGCGCACTAATATCACGCCTGTGGAGAAGAGTCTACCAGAAATCCATGCCAAAATTGAAAGTCAAACCGATCTCAAAAAAACAGAAATCCGTAAAATTCAAAAGCTTATTGATGAAATTCCAACACCAATGAATCTGACAAACACCGTAGACTATGTTTCAAGAGAAGCAGAAATTGCAAGATTGAAAGTCGATTCAGATGCTTTGAAAAAAGCCATTAAACTAATAATGGCATAATTTTATGAGGAAGAACTCATGCCAACGATTCGAATTTTACCAATCCTTATCTTAGTTTTCGTTGGTTCCGCAAACGCTGTTACCGTTTCCTTGCGCGGCAATGAATCTCAAAGCTCGACTTTTAAAACGCAGATTGGCGAACTGTTTAAGGTTGATATTTTTGTTGAACCGAAAGGTAAATCAATTGCTGGATTTTCCATATTTCTTTCTTTTGACAATCAATTTCTTGACATAGTTGATTCGGATCCTGTTAGGGTGGGAACGCAACCGGTGAAAATAAGCCGAGAGGTTCCGGAAAACTGGAGGGTGTTCGATAACGATACCCATGCTGATCCAGGTAATGGCATAGATCTATTTCAAATTGACTACGTCCAAACCTCAATTGGCGGTGGCGATTTGATCACAGATCCGACTGTTATTGGACAACTAACCTTCAAACCTAGTCTAGCAACATCATCGACTTCCATAGTGTTCGATGCCGACATATCTATATCGCGTGTTACTGAGATTACCTTTGTCAATGCGGAGAACAATCAACAGCAAGCCGCATTCTCAAAAGTGTCGCCTGCTGTGATATCAGTCGGTGGTGGACCGTTGCTTACTAAGACTTTCCCCCCAATTCGTCTTTTGTTAGGGGAAAGCGATAAGTCACTTAATCTCAATGATTACGTCACCGATTCTAACGACTCTAATGATCTTCTCACATGGTCAGCTGAAGGTGACCACATAGCGATTGAGATTAATCAGTCAACGCATCTAGCAATACTTTCCGTCAGTGATAAGTTTGTTGGCACAACCGAAGTACTATTTACGGTAAAAGACCCCAAAGGTAATAGCGCTTTTGGCATAGCACAGGTCACGGTTGTGTCGGCCCCCCAAATTTTGCCGTTTCCAAAGATTAATTCTCGGGTTGGAAAAACTAAGTCGATTAATCTTGGTAATTATGTGGTTGATCATGATTCGCCAGATCTTAAAGGTTTAAGTTGGGAAATTAGTCAGGGATCAAAGCTCCTCGATCTCAACTTAAGCCGTGGTATCCTGACTGTGCGTGGTAAAGTAATACAAATTGATCCAGCTGTAGCAATTGCTTTGAAGGCAACTGACGCAGATCAACACAGTACCATAGCGCCACTTTTTATCTCCATTTTTTCAGATCAGGAGGCGTTAGTAATCAAAGAAATACCGGAGGTCATTGTAACCAATGTGGGGCAAATGATTACGCCAGTCACGGGTATAATACTTGACGATTATGTTTTCGATATCGAATTTCCTTCCAATCGCATGAGTTGGACATTCGATCAAAGTCAGAATTTGGTACTTGACATTAATCTGGAAAGCCGAAGATTCCATATATTGAAATCGAAAAATGGTTGGATTGGTACCGAGAAGGTAACGCTCCGCGCGACTAATCCAAGTGGGAAGGCAGTTGCCACTTCAATAGATGTAAGAGTAATCGAAGCTGGTGCACCTCCAATTCTATCTGAAATTCCTGCTATGAAACTGCTAGTTAATGATGGAAGTAAGGTTGCGGAAAATCTGAAAACTCTTCAACTTAATTTAAAGAAGTATGTTTTAGACTATAACCATACTCCTAAAGAGATGAAATGGGAATCTAGTGATCATCAATTAGTTAAGGTCAACATTAATCCACAGGGAATAGCAACAATCTCTGCTGATCAAGAAACAACAGAGATGATCAGAGTCTACGCTGTAGATCCAGACGGGAATCGGGACAGTACTAGATTCATCGTCACAGTTATTAACCCGGCTACACCCACTATTAAAGCTTTGCCTGCAATTCGGCTCAGGTCGGGTGAAAGCATCCAACCATTTGATCTTGATGATTTTGTAACAGATATCTTTACACCGGATGAACGGATCATATGGAAATCTGAAGGTTTTGATCCAAGGAACCTACTTGTTGAGATTGATAAGCAAAGACGAGTGAAATTTACGGCTAAATCGACATGGCACGGCACAGAAACTGTCAAGTTGACAGCAACCAACGAAGCAACCTTATTTCAAACTGTGCCAATTAGCGTAGTTGGCACGGCTAGACCGAAAATCACCTTTAAAACTGACAAACTCGAGATTGGTGAAGGGTGGCGAGTCATAATTAATCTGGACACAATTGTTAATGATCCGGATACTGAGAAAGATAAACTCAATTGGAAAATCGAACCGATTAAAATCTTATCGGCTCTCGTTAATCCAGTCAGCCGAACCTTAGTTATTGAAGCACCGAAAAAATCAGCAGGCAATTACAAATTGAACCTCTCCGTTATCGATCCGGACGATAATAATGACGCAGCCCCTTTTTCGGTAGCAGTCGTTAATTATAGCAAGTCAAAGCCAGTAATTACTGAACTCAACAAAATCTCCTTCCGGAGCGATCAGACATATTCACTTCCATTGGATAAAGTTATCGTTGATAAGGATACACAGCTCGACCGAATCGCTTGGAGGATATTGGGTAATAAAAAAGTCAAGGTAAGTATCGATCCGGGGAGACAGATATCTTTCTCGGCTCTTTCCAAGGATTTCGAAGGGACAGAACTAATTACCTTGATAGCAACAGATCCGGAGGAGCAATCGGATAAAAAAAGTGTTCTTATTACTGTCGTTCTGCCACCGCAAACACCTATAATTAAAGAATTTCCGGAAATCAATATTCACCAAAAAGAGATAGATAACAGTCTTAAGTTGCCAGATTACGTTTCGGATCGTGACACACCGTTTGAAAAACTCAAGTTCACAATTGTCAACCAAGTTCATACTGCCGTTAAGCTCGATTTGGAATCGAAGACTTTGGTTATTACTTCTGCCGACAAAGAAGTGGGTAAGGAGGAAGTAACGTTGGTGGCGGAAGATCCTGAAAAGAATCGGGCAAGTCAAACAATTGTCATTAATGTTGCCAAATCTCCGCCTATTGAACCGCCCACGTTGCTAGAGTTTCCTGTGCTGTCTATTAAGCTATCCGAGTTGCTGGACGCTAAACCATTTACTATAAAACTTGATGATTTTGTTCAGGACAAAGACACAGATAAGAAAAGTCTAAACTGGAGTATCAATGAAGGATCGGATAATGTCAAAGGAGAGATTGAATCGAAAACTCGGGTCGCGACAATTACGATTCTTAAAAAAGATTTTACTGGGGATGAAGGATTATCGATCAAAGTCAGCGATCCAGAAGGGAAAGAGGCCAAAGGCAAAATTCAGGTGACCGTGATTGATGATAGTCCCAAGCCCCCCCAAATTGTTGATTTGCCAAGTCAGATCACCTTCAAATGCGGTATTCCAGAGGTGTCCCTAGATCTTAGTAAGTACGTGAAGGATCCGGATAGCCCAATGGACAGCCTAAAACTAACATTGAGTTCAGAGTCAAAAAAGATATTGATTGAGGATATAGATCCATTATCGCAAATCGTTAAAATTGCACCGGTATCGGATTTTACTGGAGCTGAAGTTCTTACCTTTACTGTCACAGACCCAGGTGGGTTAACTGCTACAGATCAGTTACCTGTCTTCATTGAGGCGACTGGTGTTGATAGCAATCCGCCTGTTTTACCTGCTTCGATATCAATTGAAATCACGCCAGACAAACCTCAATCTGTCAATCTAAATGAAATAGTCTTTGACGCTGACACTCCAACATCGCGGATTAGTTGGTCTTGGGAAAGTAACGAGAAATTTGACTTTGAGGTCAACGAGGAAACAAAAATCGGACAACTCACGCTCAAAAACATGTATCAAGACTTCCGTGGTACTGAATCAATTCCGTTATCAGCAGAAGATCAGGAATGTGGAAGTGCTTCAACTATACTGAGAGTCACAGTTCTGGATCCTCCGGATACAACACCTCCGAGTTTCACAATTTACTTACTGCCGAATCCCATTCAACCCGATTTTTTGACTGTAAACGTACAAGCATCCGAGCAACTCAAAACAAGACCTAAACTGAAGATCAACGATGAAAACGTGCCCATTCAGCCGAACGGAGATGTGCCACTAACATGGAGTAGTATCTACATCGTGCCGAAAGACTTCGTAGGATTGATTGAATTCATCGTCACCGGTGAAGATACCGCAGGGTTAAGCAAGACAGAATCAAAAATCCTTGAACGCAGCGCGTTACCATCAGCACCTAAAGAACCACGGGTAAGATTGACAAAACTGTTCCCGAACTATCCAAATCCGTTTAATCCTGAAACTTGGATTCCCTACCAGCTAGCTGAATCATCAAATGTGATAATCAAAATATACTCCGATTCTGGATTCTTAGTTAGGGAGCTCAACCTCGGGTATCAACATGCTGGATGCTACATTGACCGCAACAAGGCTATCCACTGGGATGGTCGAAACAGTTTGGGGGAAGTTGTCGCCGCCGGTCTTTATTTCTATCAACTGATAGCTGATGACTTCACCAAAACTCGACCTGCCTTGATTGTTAAGTGATACACCTCCCCAGATTGACATCCCCCTTCATTTTGGATAAAATATTCAAGTTAAACTGAAAAATTCTCCTGCTAAATTTCTGCAATAAGGGGACAGTTGTCCTCAACTTGATTGGGGAATAGCTAAATCCATATAGTAGTAAATGAAGGGTAAAGTAGGAAGTCTCCAATTTTGCTATCCCTATTTCTAATTTTTTACATCTTCAGTATTATTTAAGATTATCCAGAACCATGTTAGGCTCCAAAAGATTATTTCTAAGTGTCCTTTTTCTTGTTTTGATCCCTTTTTTTGCATATGCACAGCAAACTCCGGAAACTAGAATTATTAGCGGTGTCAGCGGAACAGTTTCACACGGAGATGTTGTTTTTATGTGGATGGGACAATCTACGGATAGACCTATTCTTGGCTATTACTACACCTTGGGAAATGCTGAGCCTGTCTTTACTGATGCAACTCAGGTTACTTTCTTCGATCTGTTCGATGGCATTTACTCTTTTTCTATCAGTGCAATTGATATTGATGGGGTTATTGATCCGACACCAGCTTTTGAAAACTTCCAAGTTAGTCGTAACGTCCAACTGGAAGTTGAATTTAATGGACAGAGCAATTTCGCAAATTACCTTCAGAGCGGCAGAATTCTGCAAGGTATGAGTCTGAATCAGCATGATGACGATTGGTATAAATTCGATGTTTCCAACGTAGGTGCCATTACTGTCAGTTTAAAACGAGTGGGAGGCACTGGATTAGCTACGGCAAAGATTTATCAAAAGATTGCTTCCGACGCTAACAAGATAGCAGAATTTCATATTGATCAGCAGAATGCCCAGCGTCAGATAATGACCATCGGTGTTGCTGAGGGTAGCTATTTTATTCAGATCCAGCCGGGTATTGTTGATTTCGATTTTACGGGTTATACGCTTGCTGTTTCACCAAACAAACTGGGAGATGGCGTAGCTTGGGATGTTGAAAATAATGATACATTTGCTGATGCGTCCCCTTTGAAGTTTCCTGCGAATCAGCAACTTACCCTTATCGGCAGTCAAAATAGCATAGGTGATCTCGATTGGTTTACACTTCAGATTTTGCGACGACAGAAACTCAAGGTTATCTTTGAGCGTCTCGGGGCATCCAGCCAAACAATGACCTATCTATACCGATCACCAGTGGGGAACGAGGTCAGTCGACAGGTCGGTCTACTGGAAGCGACTACCCTGAACGGGCATTTTGCTCAACTTGAAACCTACGTTGCTCCGGGTAACTACCTCTTCAAAATAGACAATGGGACTTTCCAAGAAGCTATAAACTATATTGTTCTGCTCCAGTTGGAAGAAATAGGAGTGGGAATGATCACCGAGTTTGAACCGAATAATATCTCTCCTTTATTGAATCCGAACAGTGCTGATCGTATTAGTTTGGGAAAAACGCTTGTCGGGTCAAGTTGGAATGGGAATGAAGACATAGATTGGTTCCAGATCAGCATACCAAATCTAGATCGTTTAGATCAGAGTATTCTCCATATTAGTTTTGAGCGTTCGCTAGGAATTGGTTCAACACGATTAGAGGTTTTTAGTCACAGCGGTATCAAAGTCGGTGAACTGAAGATTTCTGCCCAAAACGATCAAAGCGGTCAACTTTCGGTGCCAGTAAACAACCGGACGCTAATTCTTCGGTTGACTCCAACTCATGAATCAGCTATGGCAGACTATAGGCTTCGACCAACATTGATCAAATCTGCTCGTCATTTGGCAGAAAAGGCACTGGTCCTAGATGAAAAGTTGATAGTTGAAGTCAAGTTAAGCCAATCTGTGAGTGCAGCAACTTTTGACCTAATCGGTGATTTCACCTCGCCTTCCGCAGATTTTCGGACGAAAAATATCCCGTTGATTGCAACAGAATCCTCTGGTAATGACACCGCTCTAACAGGTAGTTACCAAATGTTATTAGGTGATGATGCTACTTCGGTGACTGTTATGGTTAAACTCACGGACTCGGATAATCGAATCCTCAATATCAATTTGCCCAATCAGATTGAAATCGATACAACCGTCCCTGAAATTAAGCTTTTAGAACATAATGGACGTGGAGTTCTTATAGCTGGGGACCAATTGGAAGTTGTGCTTCACGGTGATGTTGAAGATGTAGAAGCCTCTGTCGAAATTATCGATGCTGAAACCGGATTTAAAGCCGTAAAGATCCCGATGAAACGAATAGATAACAACTGGCAGGCTATCTACCAGGTGAAGCCCAGCGACACCATTAAGAATGGGATTGTTGTCGCCCGGTTAACTGATGATGCCGGAAATACGGCAACAGTACAGACCCAGCGACAAGTGAATTTAATAGGGAAATCTCCCAAAATTATATCGGCAGATCACGACGCAGACCTGCCATTGGGACTTGGTCAAACGTTAACAGTCACAATGGTTGCGACGACTAATGGAACTGCTACGTTTTCGATTAATGACCCAATTTCTATGACCGGCGATGGACAAGGCGTTTACGTGGGCAGGTATATTGTGCAGGAAGGGGATCAACTGAAAGACGCAAAGATTAGCATCGGTTTTGTTGATCAAAGCGGTCAAAGGGTTGACATCGAAGTTTCTAAATCACTGACCATCGACGGCAATTTGCCTGAATCTGTCCGTGTGCTGGAAGCAGTGGATGTGCCAGACGATCAAGGATTTAGGATATATCTTAAGTGGGAACCTTCTGTCGATCCGACACTTTCACACTATAACGTTTACTTGTCAGACCGACCAATCCGAGAGGTTGGTAAACCCATACTTGGAAACCTCAAGACAACAAGTACTGTCCTAAGTGTTCCATTAAATAATGTTCCGTTTTACATAGCCATCACGGCTACCGACAGTGTGGGTAACGTGTCTCGTATATCTGCTGAATCTGTGGTGAATAGAGTCAAGACAATTGACAATCTACCACCTAATCCTGTCGTGCTAGTATCTGCTATCGACACGCCAGATGATGCGGGCAAGAGTGTTACTGTGTCTTGGACACATCCGAGTTTTGATTCCGATTTTCATAAATATAGAATTTACGCTTCTGAACTATCTCCAACCAATTCCTCCGCGGTTCTTGAACTCCAATCTGAAATCTTTAACGTCGCCTTAACTTCAGTTGACGTGTCAACTGTTATTGATAACAAAGACCAGTTTTTTTTAGTCACTGCTATTGATAAATCTGGCAATGAATCGGCTATTGTTGAGGGTGCCATCTCCGCAGCGACACATTCGACTGCTAATGTTATTTTAGATTCCGATGGATTGCTTCGTTTTCAGACAGCGCCGATCGGCCTCATTCATTACAATTCTCCCTCTTTCCGATGGAGTTCGTTTCGGTCTGAGACGAAGTACCGTTATCAATTGGATCAGCACTCGCCCCGGATCATAAACGCCACCAAACTTCTGCTCAGGGATCTAGCACCAGGTAGTCACCAATTGCGGGTCGAAACCCTAGACGGAAAGCAATCGGTAATCAGACGATTTTCTGTTTCTGATTCATTGCTTAGTGAAAACGAGCCCAACAATAATTCTGATCAAGCTAATAATCTGCCACTCAACTGGGAAATTCGAGCTGATGCAGCTGATATCGATTTTTATCAGATTCAAGTAGAACATAAGGGGGTCTTAGACATCTATCTCGGTCGAAACATCTCCCCATTAACAATCACTGTTTATCGAGGGCAGCAACCTATTGCCGTTGGTCAAGTCCAGCCGAACAAGTTAAGTCCTATCAGCATCGGCGTGTTGCCCGAATCCTATCTAGTAGTTGTAGAGAATGATAGTCAAGCTGTTAGTCTCTACAGTTTAAGCACGCAGTTTACAATCAGCGAAGTGTGGGAAACTGAGCCCAATGATCAGGTTGCTTCCCCAATGCCAATTGACACTGTCATCAGAGGCTCTCAGACCAGACAAGGAGATCGGGATCTTCATCGGCTTCAGCTGAACCAAGCCGGTTTGCTGGTTGTCAACGTAACCAGTGAAGATGAGAACCCAAACATGGAACTCATTCTCAAAGATGAGACAGGTGTTGTTGGCCGATCCAAGGAATCTGTCATGACTGCAGAGGTAAAAAGTGGAACATACTTTTTAGAGATTACTCCCGAAAGCGAATATCGTTTGATAGCCACACTTGTTGAGCGTGCCAATTTCTGGATTGATGATGGAACCAAAAACCCACCCAGGAACCTGCTACGATCTGGCGATAGTCTAGTTGTTGATATCAGCTGGCATGGTGAAACCAGTTTTTCACTTGACGGGGTAACATCAGAGGTCGCACTAAAAAATCCCGCCAGCATCAAGATTCCTAACAATCTGGACATTTCGGATGTGTCAATTGGGGTTACACTGGTAAACAGCCGTCAAAACGCTATTCATTTTGAACTTTCACCGCCTCTTGAGATTCATACAACTACCCCAAATAGCATTCAAAACCTTGTAGCCTTTGATACGCCGGACGACGCTGGAGGGAATGTTACGCTGTCATGGGCACGTCCTGGCGACCTAGCTAATCTAGCAGGATACAAAATCTACCTGTTTGATGAAGGTCCAGAAGAAGATCCATCAGCATCCAGGCTTGAATCTGAAGTAAATGATCCGTTAATAACCCAAATTAGCATTTCAACGGATGTTGATGACATTGATCTTTTTTTTGCTGTAATCGCTGTGGATTTGTACGGCAACGAGTCTAAAATCACAGATTCATCAACCGATGGTCCAGTGCGATCCACCAATAACAAGATGCCACCGAACATTATTTCTGCCCGCCATAACGCAACTAAAACTTTGGTTAATGGTGACATTTTAAATGTCGAATTAACTGGTGATAGATCTAAGACTGCTAGTTTCTCAATTACAGGTGTTGTTGAAAACATAAAGTTGTTTGACGATGGCAAACATGACGATAAAGAAGCTAACGATGGTCATTATGCTGGGAGTTATCAGGTAAAACCGAAAGATCTTGCCATCAATACACTGGTTGAAGTGACATTGAATGACGGTAAAGGGAATCATGCGACTCAAGCTGTAGCACCTACGATATCTGTCGATGCAATACCACCGCGAATTAAAGAATTGGCTCATGATGCTAAAACGCCATTGAAAGCTGGAGATACCCTCAGTATCAGTTTACTTGCTGAATCGAATATAATCGTGAAGTTTGAAATTGTTGATAAGGACAGAATAGTAATTGACACCAATCGGTTTAGTCTCGTCCAAAACATTCAACTTGAAGACAACCAGAAACCGGATGGGGATAAAGCCTTTACAATGCCGATGATAGATTTCCGCTCATCATTGGTTATTCAAGAAGGGGATGATTTAACAGACGGACATGTACGGGCTACGGTGCAGAAACTTACTGGCAAGGCGATCATTTTGATGTCAACCACGGCGCTGACCGTCGATACAATTTCTCCGGACAAGGTTGCCGATCTGACTGCTGTTGATCGGCCGAGTGATCAAGGGTATGTTGTTCGTCTCTCTTGGCAGGCAAATCAAAATTCGGATTTTGACCACTACCGAATCTATCTGAGCAACACCCCAATTTCTCCCTATTCCCTAGAGTCAATCAAATTTTTAACTACTAAAACCGAATCTGAAATGGTTAAGGTCGAACAGAATAATGCTGATATTTACTTGGCTGTAACAGCAGTTGATGTAGCAGGTAACATCCAACAAGACCTGTCTATGGTAACAACGCAAGCGATTGATAATATTCCGCCGGTACCAGTACAGATTGTTCTAGCAACGGACAGTCCAAACGATTTTGGAGGTCAGGTAACCTTAGCACTGCGATCGCCTAACTTCGAACCCGATTTTGCTGGTTACCGTGTCTACGTTTCAGGAGATAAGATTGCGGCAACTCAAGGGTTGAGACCTATTCTGACCATTCCTGATCGAAACCTGGTTAACATAGATGTACCGTCACCAAGTGATAAGCAACCCTATTTTTATGCCATTACAGCTATCGATACCTCAGCCAACGAATCGCAACTTAACACCGGTTCTGTGACACTAGCTATTCAATCTGCTAACAACATCGGACGTGAGATAGAAAATCCTGTCCAGATTGTCAGTGGACCGATTGGTACTGTACGACGAAAAGCGGTCACTTTCCACCTTTTTAGTATGGCTGAGTCACCAATCGTATTTAGTTTGAATAACCAACCGCTGAGAAGCGCTAGATTAAATCAGTTAACTTTCCACAATTTAAAGGTTGGTAGCCACACATTTTCAGCAAAATTGACTAATGATTCACGCACCACAGTTCGCAATTTCACAATAGTACCAACTTTCACTGTAGAGATTGAGCCAAACAATTCTCCTTTTACTGCTACGCCTTTGACGAGTAACGGAATTATGCTCGGGTCAACAAATGCTGAGCTTGATATTGATTGGTTTCAGGTAACGCTAAATAGGGAAACAAGCAGCCAACTCGATCTACATTTTGATCGGTCACAGGGAATTGGTCGAACCAATATAACTGTTCTATCATCAGATCTACAGGTTCTAAGCGAAATAGCGGCTGATCCATCGACACGCCAACGGATTCAGATAAGTCTTGGTATTGGATTTGGGACCGACGATCTGCTGATAAAAGTGCAAGCGTCAGGAGAGAATCCAGCTGCTACCTACAATCTGTCCATAGCAAAGATACGGAGATTACCAGTATCTATATTGGAAATTGAACCCAACGATACACTTGAAGTAACGCAATCTATTGACCTAGGCAATCAGGTTTTCGAAATTGTGGGGCGTGCGGATCGACCTCAGGACATTGATTATTTTGAACTTAATGTTCCTCTTCAGAAACTATTGACCATTAATTTCCAGTCTACTCCGAAAGCAACTGTACAGATATTGTCGGAAAAAGAGCAAATTGGTCAACTTGATAGCAAAAACAAGAATTGGGAAACAATGCTAACAACCGGCAGATATAAACTGCGAGTAGCGAATGCAAATGGTACTTATCGAATTGCCATCAAACCAAAAGAGGTCTTATTGGACAAATGGGAACTCGAACCCAACGGTGACATCAGATTTGCTACTTTAATCAAGTCCAATACGGTAGTCAACGGTTCGCTATCATTAACCGATCGAGATTGGTTCAAGCTAGTTACTAATGAGCGTGGTATTCTTAGTGTGGCGCTTTCTGGTGAATCGATACAAGAGGCAAAATTGACTCTGCATTCTGTGGTTGGCGGAACAATCAAACCCAAGATTCTATCAGCCACCAACACCACTACTTTTTCAATCGATGCTTTTCCAGGTACCTATTACCTGAAGATCGAGGCCAACGCTTCGTTTAGCAAATACCAGCTGACGCCCGTTTTGGTTACCAAGGTTTCTCATAATGCCGTTGATCGGATTTTGGGAACAAACGAGACCCTAACTGTCCAGTTTGATTGGATTCCTGATCAGCAAGCTAACCTTCGGATCGTAAAAGCTGAACAGGTTATTGACATTCGTCCGATGACCCATCAGGGTAATGGTCACTATGTGAGTCAGCTAAAAATGACTGACAATCTGGCTGTCGTAAAAGGCAGTCTTATCGTCGATCTAGCCATATCAAACCATCCAGATCTTATCAACAGCTTTCTGATTGAAGATTCCATTCACATTGATACTCTACCACCTAAAATCGAGCGAATTTCCCATAAATCTGTCAGGCCTAACGGCACAGTGCTGCCGGTTGGCCTCGACCAAAATTTGATTATTCGTATGGTTGGTGAAGCTAGATCAATGGCTAGGTTTCGCATTGAAGCCGACAACTTCTCTGTCATCGGAGAGATGTTCGATGATGGTAAACATGATGATCAGAAAATAGACGATGGGATCTATAGTGGCTTCTACACCGTTAGCCCGGGTGACAACGTTAGCCGAGGGAAACTCATTGGTCTCCTAAAAGATTCTGCAGATAACACTAGTCAATTAGTCAGTAACATGCCGGTTGTTCTTGATACGGATCCTCCAGAAATTCAAAGCATTGCTTATACTGTCAAACGTCCGCAACAGGGATTTATTACCACCACTACGCTTCTAGCCGGAGATATTTTGACAATTACGTTGACGGGAACCCCGAATTGCAAAGCCACTTTCCATCTAGATGATATGGCAAAAGATCTGTCGCTCTTTGATGATGGCACCCATAGCGACCTAACACCAAATGATGGAATCTATACTAATTTTTATGTCGTACGGAAAGAGAACCAGACGAAGAGTGTTGCTGTCATTACCCAATTAACGGATTTAGCTGGCAACGAAAACGAGCAGATACTTTCTGAGACACTGAATATTGATACCGACCCGCCAGAAATCAAGTCAATCAGACATAGCGCTGGCAGTATAGCCTTAGTACAAGGTGATAAACTTATCGTATATATGGAAGGCGAACCTGGCGGTACAGCCATATTTGACATCGGTTCCTTAAAAACCGATCTGCCGCTCTTCGACGATGGATCCGGTGAGGACAGCGAACCGAATGACGGAACCTACACCGGCCTGTACCAGATTGTGGCTGGCGACTCTGTCCATAACGCCATGATATCTGCCAGACTCATCGATCAAAATGGAAACAGCCAAATGATTCGTGCCGGTTCCCGTCTAACAATCGATGCTGTTCCACCAGATCCAATTAGAAATATCAAGGTGACTGATCAGCCTGATGATCAAGGTAATGTCTTGATCATCACTTGGGATCTGCTTGATCAAACAGACGATTTTGCCAGGTACCAGATATACCGCGAAACAGCGCCTATCCGATCAACGTTCAGTCTTATTCCTATCCCAATTAATCTGTTGTCGGCAAACCGAATCGAGGCAAAAGTGAACGTGCCGCGCAATAATTTCAACTATTACGTTGCTGTGACAGTGGTCGATCTGGCTGGAAACGAATCACTGACAGAAGAACGTCAGTCCATATTTGGACCGGTACAGGCGACTGATGATCTACCACCGCCATCAGTCACCAATGTAACCGCCTCGGACAAACCGAGTGACAATGGCAAAACGTTGGTTGTCCACTGGGCGCCTGTCTTGGTAGAGGATTTTGCGCGTGTTGACATCTATGTTGAGTCGAATCAGATTAAAAAAACCAATGACCTGAAACCGGTTTTGAGTATTACTGATCCAAATGTAATCGAAGCCGAGCTGACAATTGAGCTGGATAATACCAATTATTTTGTAGCTGTGATTGCGGCAGATGAAAACCAAAACAACTCGACAATAGGTACCGGCTCCATCGCTGGTCCGGTGCAAACTAAAGATGAAATTCCTCCTCTACCTGTTGTAGGTGTATCTGCTATCGATACCCTCTCTGATAATGGGAAGAGTCTCACCGTTTCCTGGACGCTGCTGGAGGAAGTTGATGTCTATCAGGTTTACCTTTCCCTCACGCCCATTGGCACTAAAGATATACGGGGACTGAAACCGGTCATCGTTAAAGATGACAAGGAAAGAGAAAAACAGATTGATACTCCGGCAGATGGAATTGATCTATTCGTGGCGGTAACGGCAGCTGATGTAGCCGGTAACAGATCTGAACTTGATGAAGCCAGCGTTGCTGGGCCAGTACAATCAGTATCTAACCTGATTGTACCCAATATTCCAACGACTATTACTGCCGGGTTTGATCCTAAAACACAAATTGCTGTACCCGCGAATGAGGTCGGTAGCAGGACAACAGTCATTGATATCGTTCTGCCGACTGATGCAGACATCATTTCTCAGATCGAGGAAGCCAACTACTTTTTGGAACAAGCCCATATTGATGACACAACAGACATTGCACTTCAAAATACAACTCGGCAATTTATTCTCAATGGTGAAAAGGGTTCTTCGTTCCAAATTACAATGTCATATGATGGGAGAGAAGTCCCTCAGGATGTTGAGAGTAAGCTACGTATTTTCAGCCTGAATCCTTACGGCCGAATTATACTGTGGGAGCTTGTCTCAGGATCTCAATTTATTGATTTTGAAAATAAGACCATTACTGCTAGTACGAATCGACTTTCCGTTTTTCGCATCGCGCGTTTACAACTGCCTAACAATCTTAACAATGTTGTTGTTCATCCCAATCCATTTAGACCCAACATCACGGAAAGCAAGGAAATAACTTTTGAGAAATTAACAGAAAACTCAATCATAGACATATTTACTTTGAACGGGGAGTTGGTGAAATCAGACATCGAAGGCAGGTCCGGTTACGCCATATGGGATGGTCGTAACGATGGTGGATCAGAGGTAGTGAGTGGACTGTATGTCTATTTGATCCGTAGTGACATCGATAAGGCTGTGGGTAAAATTCTGATTATTCGGTGAGAGATTCATCCTCCCTATCTTCATTGAGACGACATCAAGTACTTCCAAACACGTTCTTAGGGATTCGGGTAGTAGCCTATTCTTTCTTCAAGGAACGGGGTTATAAGGATCTTCTTGCCCGGCTTTTTGGTACCAATAGCTAATGGTGTCATAAAGACAGTAATTCCCTTCTCCCCAGCGATTGACTTTGTACTTTTCTAATACACCTTCGAAGGACATGGTGAAAGGGACATTATCGCAAATATGAAAGCGGTTGACCGAAGTATGACCATTGCCGTCAAAGGCTACATAAGGCTGACAGGCAAAAGCGCTATCGAAAGTTGGGAACGGAGGTTCGGCTGACCAGGCATAACCGATATAATCTTCCGATCCTGTGCCAAAAGTAGAAGGGAATTTTTCTCCATCGACGAAGAATTTCTCGTCACCTTCTCCCCACCACCAATCGATATTTTTCTCTCCCCAAGCTCCATACCATCAACTTTCAGCTGGCTGATCTGGTTCCTTCCAGCAATTCCACACGTGTAGATGCATTTCGCAAAAACGTCCCTCTCCTCCAATAATCAAAAAAGGCCAATCGATATCCCTGCCATTTTGTTGAGATGATTCAAGCAAGGCGTCACGATGCCATTTGGCGTGAAACCGAAGCAGTTGGTTAGGATCCTGATACAATGGCACATGATGAAGTTGAAAATCCAACGTATAAGTTTTTTCCCCTTCATTTTTGAGCTCAATCTGTGCTTGATTAAAAGGCATGTACCAATTGCTGTAGAAACCACCATCTGTCATGCCAACTGGGAGCGACCGAAAATGATTAATGCCAGGTACTGTGGCAAAAAAATCACCTAAAGGGGACCAAACGCTGGGTTCTGTTTGACCATCCCATCTGACGCTGAATGTGATCTCTCGTAAAGCGTCCTGTTCGGTTGCACGATCTAAGTGCGGAACGACCTTGAGCCGATGAATAGCACGCGCTTCCTTGATTTCACAGACCTGAATGGTTTCGCCGGACGACAGATTAAGACTGAAGTTTTCAGTTATGCTGTCTTTTTTCTTAACAAATTGCCAACCTCTTTAGGACAGATATCGGTCTGCTTCAGCTAAAGCGATACACGTATTCCTGTCGAAAGTTCCATCAAATTTGGGCAAGATGGTATCTGTCGAGAAGGTAGTGTAGGTGAAATGATAGTATCTGCCCCAGCCCGAATCAAACACGACTTTACAGTGCTGATTGAAAGGGATTGGAATAAAACGGTTACGTCCTCGGGACAGTGTTGGCATGAGTTCCAGGAAGTTCATGGGCGGAATGTCGTGATTGAACCGTTCAAAAAAATCCCGAAAAGGTATATTCACCACCGGTTCCTGTTGATAATCTATAAAGATTCGAATATGTCCTGGTTCTGGCAATGCTGACCAGACTCTCCAAATGACGCCCGGACCCTCTTTTTCAAAGGCAACGATTTTGTCTCCCTCTTTGTATAGATAACCACTTCCATCTGAATTAGCATCCCAATCCTGATACTGCCCAGTTTCAGCATCGTACCGAGAACGGCAGTCATAGCTGGAAAAAGCACCCGATCTTTCTCCACTTGCTGGTGGTGTCGCCAAATATTCAAGATCGTAAAGTCTCTGGACCAAGTCTCTATAGCTCAATATCTTCACTAATGATACCTCTTTATCTTTCTAAAATCTTATGTTATTAATAACGAACGACTCCACTCCGGCCAGATCAACAGAATACCCAAAAGTAGGCGTCAAATTTGCTTCAATGGCAATACAGCCTTGATGTCGTCCGATACCTTTCTGGACCTGTTATGAATCTCCAGCAGATACTAGCGATTGGCTTGCCCACCACGTGATCTCTAGTCAGCGAGAAAGGCTTCAGGTGTATTTCCCTCTGCATAAGTAGGGATCCCGCGTCATCATTGGAGATGATAATGCGGTGTTGACGATGGGTTGTTTTCTGATGACCAACGCCCATGTCTTAATGTTCCTGTTTCGGTATTTAATTTCCAAAATTTGTGGGGTAACCCTTGATGTCCATAATAATACGCCAAAAACAACCTACAGTTGCGATCCGACGGTATCGAGGTTCAGTTGCTAATGATCGGTCTGAAGGAGTATCTAATTGAAATCTTTTAGAGATTCTATATGATTTACAAACTAGGAGAAATTACCAATTATCGGATAAAACGTGTCAAGTTTATAGCAAAACAAAGTACGGAATAAACCGGAGATAAAAAGTTGAAACAGTTTTTCATGTAAATCTAGTTAGAACTAATGCTTTTGTTAATATCTTCCTATTATTTATCGGGGAATATACTCACCTATTTGGCCGATTGACAAATCCATAATTAGTAGTATAATTGCATTCAACCTCAATTAGAAGGAAAGAAGAATGAAGACGCAATTTATAGCTGATTTTGAAGCTTACATGCCCGCTGAATTTAATGATCAATCCTATGGAAAATCTGAACTTCTTTCTCTGGCGGATGAAGTTGGTATTGACGTTTGTGTTGTTTTTCCGGCTGGCGTGCCACCAGACCCAAGACCGCTTAACGCAGATTTATTACAAAAAGCAGTAGGCGAACCTCGTATCTTACCTGGTTGTTTAATTAATCCAACCATGGGCGTAGATGCCTCTGATGATTTAAAGAGGTGTGTTGATCAAGGCGCACGAACGGTAAAGCTCATGGCCGCCTTACACGGCTACCGCGTGGATTCGACTTGTGCTGATCCTATCATGGAACAGGCAGCGTCACTTGGAATTCCTGCCACGATCCATTCCGGCTCACCGATGAGCGGATGCTCACCCCAATACATTGGCAACCTTGCTCGTCGTCATCCAGATGTCACGATTATAATGGATCATATGGGTTATCGCGAATGGGTGGGGCTAGCCGTCGATGCTGCGGCAGAAAACGCTAACGTTTATTTGGGAACCACACTGATAGCCGCTGCCGAACCGATTTCCATTAAAAATATTGTTCGGGGTAGCAGTGTTGGTGCTGACCGTATCGTCTTCGGATCGAATTCACCGAGTGGAGTGGCGTCACATGGCGTCAATGGTATTCGGAATGTCGGGTTCACAGCGCAGGAGGAATCACTAATTCTAGGCCAAAATCTGAAGCAGATTTATCAACTCTGAAACCGTCATTCAGGATTTTTCTATCAACTCCATTGTAGGTATAATCTGATCTTTACTACCTATTGGTTCTCACTCCGTTAATAAGCGACCAACCTTCGGCGGGAATAGAAGCAGCATTTCTCATTTTTGGGCTTGGTGTGTCTATAGAATAGGTGTACGCAACCATTACGGAGATGATTTGCTCTATTATCAAAACCATTACAAAACGGAGGAAAATACCAAGTCGGTCAATATCAAAGTAAATAAGGGTGCAACCTGGCGAGCAATCCTGATCGGATCGATTCTGTTACCGTTGAACGTCTATTGGCTAACAGTAGCAGAAATGAAATACGGCTCTCAGGCTACAGCACTCCCGCTGTTCATCTATCCTGTCTTTATCCTTTTTTGTTTGGTTGTGTGTAACGTTGGACTTGGAAAGTTATGGCCGACACTTTGTCTCTCAACTGGAGAGTTACTTACCATTTATGTCATGCAGGTAATTGCTTCCTCTCTATCGGCCTACGGGATGCTACAGGATCTTTTTGCTGTTATTGTGCATCCCTACCGATTTGCCTCCCCCGAAAATGAGTGGAAAAATCTTTTTTTTCATCATATACCTTCCAACTTCACCGTTAGTCTGCCAGACGTATTGGTTGGATACTACCAAGGGGATTCCACGTTTTATCAGCTTAATCATTTGCTGAGTTGGGTAAGACCCTTCGTAACTTGGGCTTCATTCACCTTGGTATTGTTGCTGATGATGCACTGCCTCAACACCTTGTTTCGTCGACAATGGATTCAACATGAACGTTTAGCTTTCCCAATTATTCAGCTACCAGTAACTATGGTGCAGTCTCCGTACTTTTTTCGTAATCGGATGCTGTGGCTTGGTTTTGGGATTGTTGCTATTCTGGATGCGCTGAACGGTTTGCATACACTATTTCCAGCCGTTCCGTACTTGCAACTTAAGCTTATCAATATCAGCCAATATTTCACTGAAAAACCATGGAATCTGATGGGTACAACGCGAGTATCGTTCTATCCGTTCATGATCGGAATCGGTTTTTTTCTGCCCTTAGATCTATCTTTTTCCTGCTGGTTTTTCTTTCTACTTCGTCAACTATCTCGTGTGTTTTCGGGTTACATCGGCATTCATCATCTGCCTGGGTTTCCTTACTTCCATGAACAGTCAGCGGGTGCTTGGATCTGTTTGGCTTTTATTGCGCTTTGGCTGACCAGAAAGCATCTCGTGTTTGCCTTACAATTTGCCTGGTCAGGCAAATTCGGTACGGATATGGATGAACCGATGCGTTATCGTACAGCCTTTCTGGGTCTTGGTATCTGCAGTCTCTTTCTTCTTGGATTCGGTTTTCGTGTGGGCATGTCAATAACGGCTGTATTGTTGTTCTTTGGTATCTACTTCGCTATTGCTATTGCCATCACGCGATTACGTGCGGAATTCGGTGCGCCTCACGGAATCTTCAATCATCCTCTGGACATGATGGTAACAACTTTTGGCAGCAAAAGTTGGGGAGCTGGAAACCTGACAGTGATGTCTTTCTTTTTCTGGTTCAATCGCGGCTATCGTCCACACCCAATGCCGAACCAGTTTGAAGCGTTAAAGATTGCTGATACTGTTGGTATGCAGAACAGGCGTTTACTGCTGGCCATGATCATTGCTGGATTACTTAGTTTAATCTGTTCTTTCTGGAGCAACTTAGATATGATGTACCGTGACGGGGCTCTGGCCAAGGTGACAGGATTTCGGTTCTGGGTAGGTAGGGGAGCTTTTGCCAAACTGGAAAAATGGTTGCTTCACCCAGTATCACCGGATTGGCTGCGAATCGGGTTTATGGGAATGGGAGCGTTACTGACCCTGACTTTACTGGTTTTGCGAATCCGATTTTTCTGGTGGCCCCTACATCCGGCCGGCTACTCACTGGCCGTCAGCTTTGCCATCGATTATTTCTGGTTTCCTTTTTTGATTAGCTGGAGCCTGAAATCGATTATATTGAAGTCGGGAGGAATTAGGGGATATCAACAGGCGGTTCCTTTCTTTTTTGGACTGATTCTAGGTGACTTTGTTGTTGGTTCCCTGTGGATGGTCTTCGGCATGCTGGCCCAACAACATGTTTACACGATTTTTATCTGAACTGAGTGATGCCTTCTGATATCTTAGGCCGAAAATTGATTGAATAAAATTTGAAAACAACATAGTCTATCAGTAGGAGGTCAACAAATAATCTAAAACGATCTATTCAGGAAAGGGAATTAATGAAAATTGTAACCAATAATTTAAGTTCTGACAACCTGGATCAAGTCCGCCAAATTGCACCGCACACAGACTTTGTGATTACCTCAGACTATGAAGACACACTGCGTGAAATTGAAGATGCGGACGCCTTGTGGGGGCACGGGATTACGCCGGAACTTGTTCGCCAAGCCAGCCAACTTCGTTGGATTCAAGTTAACCATGTGGGCATTGAGTCGCTGATGTTCCTAGAATTGGTCAACAGTGATATTGTGCTGACCAACGCTCGTGGTACCACGGGAATTAACATCGCGGAACACGTTATGGCATTGGTTCTGGCTTTTACCCGCACACTCCATATTACCATCAAACGACAAATGGAAAAAGTATGGGAAATACGACCCAACCTGCCAGTAATGGAGATCGCTGGTGAAACCATCGGCATCCTTGGACTTGGCGGTATTGGTTTACAAGTGGCCAAACGTGCTAAAGCCTTTGATATGCGCGTTCTGGCAGTTGATCCAGTATTAACAGAAAAGCCTGATTATGTCGAGAGTCTATGGGTACCTGATCAATTGCATCAGATGCTACAGCAATCCGATTTCGTGGTTATCTGTTGCCCACTGACACCTCAGACCAAGGGAATCATCAGTACGGCGGGGTTTGGGATGATGAAGGAGACTGCCTTCCTGATTAATATTGCTAGGGGTAGAATTGTCGATCAGCCGGCCCTAATTATTGCTTTGCAAACCAAAGAAATCGCTGGAGCTGGCCTTGACGTGACGGAACCAGAGCCGTTGCCGGAGGATAATCCACTTTGGGAAATGGAGAACGTGATTATCACCCCGCATCATGCCGGCCAATCGCCGAAGTCGGCACCTCGTGTTTTTCACGTCTTGTGTGAAAATCTGAAACGTTTCACCACAAACCAACCCTTGATCAGCGTGGTTGATAAAACACAGTGGTTTTAAAATGAAATGATGGAGAATAAAAATTATGGAACTGGGACTCGATGGGAAAGTGGCAGTTATTACTGGTGGAAGTGAGGGAATAGGTAAAGGAATCGCACGACGGTTGTCTGAAGCCGGGGTTAAGGTAGCTATTTGTGCTCGGCGTGAAGATGTGCTAAACCAAACAGCACAGGAAATCCAGGATCAAACGGGGAATAGCGTGTTGGCAGTAACGGCTGACGTTACAGTCGCGACCACCTTGGAAAACCTGATCGACACAACTGTGGGTCGTTTCGGACGACTTGACATTTTGGTCAACAACGCTGGACGATCGGCTGGCGAAGATTTTGAAATGGCAACAGATCAGATTTGGTATGAAGATCTCGATCTGAAGCTGATGGGCGCCGTCCGCTGTGCCAGATTGGTGATACCTCATATGCGGGCTATTGGCGGAGGGCGTATTGTTAATATCACACATCCCGGCGGCAAACAACCAGATGCGGGATCCTGTCCAACCTCCGTTAGTCGGGCAGCTGGCATTGCGTTGACCAAGGCACTGTCCAAAGAATTTCTACCGGACAAGATTTTGGTCAATACCGTTTGTTTGACCTCAATCAAAAGTGCGCAGGGAGTTCGAGCCTGGAAAGCAGCAGGTTCTTCTGGTACACTGGAAGATTACTGGCAAGAAGAGGGGGATCGACACCCACTTGGACGACTGGGAGAGCCAGAAGAGGTCGGCGATCTGGTTGCCTTTCTGGTTTCTGATCGGGCGGCTTTTATTACTGGAACAGCCGTCAACATCGATGGAGGCCTCTCTGCAGTTGTTTAAGTGCCAATTTACACAGTTTTGGATTGTATTCGCTTCCGTATAGAATACAGGAATCTGAGTCATTCTCAAGAAATCAGCCAATCATGGAAAATATATGTCAGGTGAATTAGTTACTCCGGCTAACCCCGTCAAAATCGCAATTATTGGTGTTGGTAACCGTTCCAGAAAGAACTATGCTCTGTTTTATAAGCAACTTAAACCTTGGGTTGATGCTGTAACTATTTGCGACCTGGTGCATCAACACACTGATCAACTTAACAAAGAATAAAAACCAAGTAAATATAGTCTTCACTTTGCTGAATAGCTCTTGATTGGAAGGGAAATCGCTTTATGAAGGAAATCAAAGTAGGTATTATTGGATCTGGATCAATCGCGACACATAAACATCTACCAGGACATCTAAAGGTGGAAGGAGTTTCGGTAATAGCAGCTTGTGATATAGATCTTCAGCGTGCTCAGAATTTTGCCGATGAACACGAAATCGAGTATGTGTTTGACAGCCACCACGATTTGCTGACCATGCCTGAAATCGACGCGGTTAGTGTTTGTACCCCCAATAACTTTCATGCTGAACCAACTATAGCCGCGCTAAAAGCTAATAAACATGTGATTTGTGAAAAACCTATTGCTGGTAATGCGGTTGACGGGCAAGCTATGGTGGACGCCCAAAAAGTATCAGGAAAAATTCTTCAAATCGGTTTGCAATCTCGGTTCGGTACAGAAGCCAGAACTCTGCGTCGATTATATGAAGATGGGCTCTTTGGCCACATCTATTATGCTCGTGCGATGACCATACGTCGGCGCGGAATGGGACTTGTACCAACCTTCATGCAGAAATCAATTTCTGGTGGAGGCCCCCTAATAGATATCGGTGTGCATGAGTTGGATGTGCTATTGTGGATGATCGGCTATCCCAAACCGGTGGAAGCGTTTGGGTATGCCACCCGAAAATTCGGACATCGTCACGATATCGTCCATGATGGAGATTGGGATCGGTCGAAGTTTGACGTAGAGGACTTTGCTATGGGCGTCATTCGTTTTGAAAATGACCTGACCGTAAATCTAGAGACAGCATGGGCATGCCATTATCAGGGTATGGGAGGTTCCTTCTTCATGGGAGACCTGGCTGGTGCGTCATATCACCCGATGCGAATCTACACCGATCAGGATGGTGAGATGATTGACTATGAACCCAAACCGGTAACTGGTTTTTCCGGGGAATTTGAGTCTTTTCATCAGGCGATTCGCCAGGACTTACCTTCGCCCGTACCAGCGGAAGAGGTGTTGATGACAGCTAAGATTTTCGACGCCATCTACGAATCCAGCCGGATTGGCCGTTCTGTGCCGATCGCCTGAGACAATCACCAGAGAACTATATAGAAGGAGTTACTGGTCGATTAAGGAAAGATGATTTTATGAAGCAGAATATGACCACAGGAAATTTAGTCAAACCGACCCCAGAACAAGTAGAGTGGGGCAAATTGCGAAATTGGTGTGTTGATCCATTACGATATGCAGGTCTTTCATCCTGCTGGTTACCAGTTTGGAAATGTGCCGGAACCTGTGGTATTCAACCCAACTCAACTTGACACAGATCAGTGGATTGAAGTGGCGAAGGCTGCAGGGGCAGAATATGCCGTTCTGGTGGCTAAGCACGGTAGTGGTTTTAGCCTTTGGCCTAGCGATGCGCACGACTATAGTATTCTGAACTCGCCTTACCTGAACGGTCAAGGTGATATCGTCGGTAACTTCATCAGTTCCTGTGAGAAGTACGGCCTTCGATCGGGGATCTACTATCATACTGGTTACAATGCCTATTGCCAAGTAGATAATCCGGGAAAAGTCTTGTCAGGAGATCCAGAGGAACAAAAATATTACAACAGCATCGTCATACAACAACTGACGGAACTCTGGACTAACTTACGGCGAACTGTTCGAAATATGGTTTGACGGGGGCGTTTTATCGCTGGAGAAAGGTGGTCCTGACATTGTCTCTTTGCTCTGGGAACTTCAGCCACAAGCGGTCGTTTTTCAAGGCCCAAAAGGAACGCCATCACTTGTACGCTGGGTTGGTAATGAACAAGGCAAGGCACCTTATCCCTGTTGGAGTGCCATAGAAGATTTTACCGGAGATAACGAATGTCCTCAATCGGGAGATGGGAGTGCCGATGGGACTGTTTGGGCACCAGCTGAGTCGGACATGCCGAACCGTAACCACCAATGGATTTGGATTGCAGGCACGGACCATCTCCTTTATTCAGTGGACGAACTGGTAGAGCGTTATTATCTTTCTGTCGGACGCAACACCAATCTTTTGATTGGTATGGTGATTGACGACAAAGGATTAGTGCCCGAGGCTGATGTCAGACAATTCACTGTATTTGGTGGTGAAATTCGACGCCAATTTAGCCAAAAAATAAAAGAAATCGGTGGTCAAGGCGATACTTTAACCTTGAACGTTGGACAACCGACTCAAATCAATCATGTTGTTATTATGGAAAATATAGCTGAGGGTGAAAGGGTACGAGAATACGCAATTGATGTGATGGTAGACCGAGAGTGGGCAGAGATTTGCCGTGGATTCTCGATAGGACATAAACGAATTGAGCACTTTGAACCGATTAAAACGTCGCAAGTGAGATTCCGTTGTGTCAAGTCGATAGCTGAACCCCTAATTCAAAGTTTAGCAGTATTAAAAAATAATTAAAGCGTACCTAACGAGGTAGTCGTACATCAACATTCGGCTTATGGCTGAAAACAGGTTTTACCAATATGCTAGCAGTTAGTAGAGTTTGCAGTTGATATCATCGGCCTGATTGAGATTAAGTCACCAATCCAAATGGTTGCCGTTGATAGATGATTATTTTGATCAACGATATATAAAAACATTTCCGCAAAGCATCAAGTCATATTCACGTGAGGGAGACATTATGGCAAATCGAATTAACAAAGCAATTGAGCTACTTGATCAAGATCAGCCCGTGTATTATGTAGGTGGACATACCGGGGCTGAGCTGAGCTATGAGAGTGGACAGACTCTAGCCAAAACATGGGCTGACTATATTAATGTTGGTATGGAACATGGCGCATTTGATATGGCTGGGCTAGACCGATTTATGCAGGGACTAGCTGATGGTGGTCCAACCAACAGCGGACATCGTACCCCGGCGGTGATTGTAGAGATGCCGGTTGAAGGTAGTAGCACAGATGTGATCAGGGCGAATGCTTGGCAGTTCAGGCAGGTCTTGGCACGGGGGGTACACGGTATTCTGTTATGCCATGCGGAATCTCCAGAAGCAGTTAAGGCATTTGTAGAAGCTTGCCGTTATCCTTTCCAGACTATCGGTGTCGGCACCCAATTGGATGTTGGGCGCAGAGGATCAGCCGGTCAAGGTTCTGCGGCACCGATCTGGGGTGTTTCTACCGATCAATATCTGGAGAAAGCGGATCCGTGGCCGCTGAATCCGGGTGGTGAACTGATGCTGGGATTAAAAATCGAAAACAGGCGTGCTCTGCAAAATGTTGAGATGACAATTCAGGTTCCCGGCATTGCTTTTGCCGAATGGGGGCCTGGGGACATGGGAATGTCTTTCGGTTACCGAAACACCCCAAGTCCATATCCCGCCGAAATGCTAGAAGCCAGAGATAGGGTTTTCACCGCTTGCAAAGCGGCTGGAGTTGCTTTCTTAGAAGGCGCCAGTCCTGATGGTGTTCCAGACAGCATTGACCAAGGTGTGAGAATCTTTTCTGCTGGACATGCTGGAGAGGTGGCCACTGCCGGTCGAGCTTATATGAATAGGTCAATGCCTGTCTAAAAGCCGGAAAGAATATGAGTTATCTAAACAATATTTTATGTTGTTATAGTCTAAATGAGAGTTTCCCTGAGAAGACATGACAAAAATTCAAAAATTGTCTAAGCAGTCAAAGGAACTTGCCTAATTTGAAACAGAACTTGTTTGAACTTGATGTCTATGGATTTACTATTTTGGAAGAAGTTCTATCACCAGATGATGTTTCAGCAATGAAAGAAGCTCTAATCCAGTTGTGCAATCTACACGGAGAGGATAGAGGAGACTGTATCCACATTTCCAATCTGTTAGTCAGGGATCCGATTTTTTTCAAAGTTATCGATCATCCAAAAGTATTGCCTCTGTTGGAAGCTTGTATGGGACATGTCAGGCGATTACCTTTGATTATCGGCAGCCTGAACGCCCGAATCGTCCGGCCGGGAGATCCGGGTCAACGGATACATGGAGACATTTTAGATGACTTGATGAAAATGGATGGTAAAAATCCCGTGATGATGAATACTGTCTGGATGCTCGATGATTTTATACCTGAAATTGGAGCCACCCGAATTGTTCCCGGTAGCCACAAGAGTGGAATGAGTTTACCACCGGAGGAATTTGAGCTGAAACATATCGTGGCAGCTACCGCTTTAGCAGGTAGTGTTTTAATCTTTAACGGTCAATGTTGGCATGGTGGTGGTGCCAACATCGGTCAGATTCACCGACATGCTATTTTCGGGCACTATCGAATTGGACCGATGATGCGCTTCCAATATGATCCCCATCAGAATTTTCCTGCAGAATGGTTAGAATTATTAACAGATAAACAAAAACAATTGATGAGAATGCAAGATGGAGTTGGTAAACCTCATGGTGCTGATGAGTATGAATAACACATCACTAGACTTAAAACCGGTTTCGTGTGGCAATTCTATATTGCTTGTTATTAGTTTGGATTCGGCAGTCTCTGAAATGTGTAATCCACAAAGGGCAGAGTGGCTATTACAGGCTGTGCCCAACATTCCAATATGACGTAGGGAAATTAATTATGAGTCTTCTACCCTCTTGGCACGATGCGTAAATAGTTATAAAGAAAAGGTCATAAAAATGGAGCCTCTACCATGCTTCTTGTTTTGCCAACTGACTAACGAAAGCCATACGAAAAGCACGATGGGAGTTGGTTGCACGGCTTAGCAAGCATTATACGATCGCTAGTAGACGTTAAAAGGTGTGCGCTTAATTTGTCCCCACGTTAAGGCCAACAGTTTATCTGTTAGTTCAATTGATAACTCCTGCATCGATTCCTTAATCGCATTTCCCTTCAGTACCCCGTCGTGAACCCTAATTTCGTCAATTACGCCGTTAAACGGTATACCGAAATCGTTATTCTCTGCATTGGCACCAAGCACGTAGGCATTGTGTTTGCCGTTCTGATGGAACAATCGGTTACCTTTTGTTGCTTGCGATTTGACTTTTTTACCGTTGAGGTAGAGTAGATGTGCTGGTGCATCTACATCGAAAACGTAAGCAAAATGGTACCATTGATCCGTTTGGATCGCTTTTGACGAAAGAAAAGATTCCCAGCCACCCCCCTGCGTCCATAAACGCCCTGTTAGTACTGGAGCAGAGTTCCAATCTTTAGTCAGCCCAAGTCCCACCCAGATAATCACGTTGGTGCTTTCGCCATTCCCGATGTCCGCCGCTGTGTTGATAATAAACCCATTGATTTGATGAGGTTTGAACCACCCCTCAATGGTGAAACTGCTAGGAAAGTTGATATTGGCATTTTTAGAAATAGCGTAGTTTTTTGGATGACCGTTGAATTCAAGACCTCCTCCTCTGATGCCGTCAGCCCATTTCATTGTTCCTACTAGTTTCAAATCAGCTTTATTACCCGACTCATCTCGTACAGTTTTACCTTCACCCTCGTTCATTCGCCAGAAGGCCACTATTTCTGGACATGCGGTTCCAATTAGATTCCATAAAATCAGCATAAGCAACTTTCCAAGCACAAATTGCTTCATGGTAAATCTGCTATCGCTCTAGGGAGTCTCATTGACTGGTCATAGCCGAATTTCTTTCTTTTCTCTACGTAATTCACACAACCTATTTCTTTCCTAGTAAGGCGAGCATGGCATCACCAAATCCTCTGCCCATTTGGGAGAAAGTGATAGTACTACCAAGATAATGAAAAGGATAGTCAGAACCAACCTTTTCCCATTCTTCAATGTGCTCTCGCCATCCTTTCTTAAAGACGGCGTCGGCGGTCATATCCCAGTACTGATTGGTTTTGACTACGGCCACGTTACCCTTGAACTCAGGTAATTTGGTAGGGGCCGCTTGGGCATCCTTGAAGGCTTGTTTCTTCGTGTTAGATTCCTCCTCTATACCACCTACGCCAAGTTGACCGATGACGAAGGCCATCTTGAGTACTTTCAAGTCCTTGCGAACGTCACGGATGAAGTTGGCCATGTTCTCCGCATATTCGGCAGTAGCAATTGGATTGATCATGTCGTTCCAACCTTGGAACCAAACGAATCCGGAGATCTCATATCCCTGACCTTCGTAAGCAGGGAAATACTCTTTGAGATTGCTGAGAGTATCAGATACATCGGCCAACATTGCCCGATAATAGTAACCTACCTTGGCTTTTATGTCCGCCATGATAATCTCGGGTTGTTTTTCCTTCGCGCGTTTAAGCATCTCGTTGATTACTTCTTGAGCGGGCATACCTGAGCTTGGCGGACGAAAGTCAAGGTGAAGACTTTTGCCGCCCCAAGCCGTCTTGATGATCAGGATTTGCTCATCGTATTTTTCACTGATTGTGTTGCCAAACTCGAGTTCAGGGCCAATGCATCCTGGGCTGCCATAACCAACAGTGAGATTACCCTTTCGGTCGAGAAACTTAATCCAGACATCTTCACGTTCAATCCAATTGCCGTCCTTATGCAGGTGATCAAAGAGATTCGCTGTCTCAGGCTGGGTGATCTGGTACTCAAGCAAGGAAACTTTTCCTTTCCCTTCCATGTTAGATTGACCAGCAAGGATAAAGACCTTTACGGGATTAGACGCTGCGGCAGTGAGGTTAAAGGATGCTAGCAGGAAAAACGAAAGAATGGAATAAAAGAAGATTGGCATGGTTCTGTAGGCTAATAGGAAGTTGATAGGTGCCATCTCTCCCATTCGTTGATGCCACTTTCCTCCATCAATAACGTTCGAAATATAGATCAGGTCGAGTGCATTTTGGATTTCTGTTTGAGTGAAAAACTTTTCAAACAAATTACAGGCAAATTCGAAATTACCCATCGTTTTACTTCTTATGTATTTATTAACAAACTGTATTAAAAGAATTCCCAACTCAAAAACAATCTACGGTAGTATCACTTAGAATTGAAACTAACTAACGTTTCGGATGTAGGTACAGCTATTTGCCGTTACCTGCATCCGGCTTGCTGGCGGAAAACCAGGCATAACATTCAACAAAATCCAACTTGTCGAGCTTCAGTAAGACTATCTGCTCCCTGTATCCCCTCACGCCAAAAGGCGTCTCGGCAGATACCTGATTCCAGTTCAGACAATCAACGGAGTTCCACACGTTTCCTTTCACCACCCCCAGGTTCTGTGTATCGCGGATGCTGAACGGACATGCTTCAGCTAGTCCTAGTCACCACGAAGGTGACTCAGGCACGTAGCCCCTGGTCCCCTGCTTCCATTGCTTATGCTCCTCCGTGATAATTCTCCGTGAAAGTGTGGAAATTGATTGAAAGGACGGTTCAACTGAGGCGCAAATGAAAGCCGCGCTTTCATTTGTTTCGTTCAGTTGGTTGCTCGATTCTTTCTTTAGCTAGTCAATCGTTACTTGGCTTCCCCACCAGTCTTCGTTTGGCTGCCAGCTTGGGCTCAGGTACTCGGCATGCTCTGCTTCGAGCTTCGGCATCAACTCATGCTCCAACTTGTGTAGGCGAGCCCTTTCCTTCTCAGGATCGTATTGCGGATCGGGGACGGGGAACTTGGCACTGACTTCGGCCAGCCAACTGTCCAAGCGTTGGCGTAGCTCCGTTGCCTTGGTCCTGTTGTCGGCAATCACATCGTTCCGCTCACCCGGATCGGAATCCAGGTTGTACAGCTCATCATGACTATCTTCGTAGTAATGGATCATTTTCCATGGACCGTTTTTAATGATCGACGAAGGATCCCCTCCTTGGTTGCCGTAATGTGGGTAGTGCCAGAACAGATCGCGCTCGGCAATCTCCCTGTCCTGCTCACCGCTCAACAATGAAACAATGCTTCTGCCATCGATCACCTGCTCTTGCGGGATGGGAATCCCGGTAAGCTCCAGGAATGTGGGGTAGAAATCGATCCCCGACACCGGAACGCCGCAGGTCGAATTGGCCTTGATTAGTTCTGGGAACCTGAAATAGAATGGCTCACGAATGCCTCCCTCCCATTGGCGTCCCTTTCCTCCCCTTAGTGGTAGCATGGATGAAGAGTACGCATCGCCGGACGATACCCCTCCATTGTCCGATGTAAAACAGACGATCGTGTTCTCGGTTAGTTCATGTTTGTCAAGTGTATCGAGAACCAGACCAATGGCGTCATCCATTGCCTCAATCATGCCCGCATAGATTGGGCAGTCCTGCACTTGTCGCACAGGCAAGTTCCTGTCGAATATGAAACGTTTCTCCGGTGTTCCCTGAGTGATTGCTTTTCTCCTAAATTTCTCCCATCTGTCTTTGCTTGTCTGTATTGGCCCATGAACAGAGTAAAATGACAGATAGGCTAAGAATGGCTCATCTTTGTGATTGCCGATGAACTTTGCCGTCTCCCGGCCAAGTCGCATTGGCAGTGATTCACCATCTGGACCTGAATCAAGCTTCGGGTTGTTCCAAGGAGCAAAATACCCACCGCTTGGCGAGCCAACCCTCCATCCTCCCTTATTGATCTCGAATCCGAAATCCTCAGGATCAGCTCCTTCATCCCCAAGGTGCCATTTCCCTGCGAAGAAGGTACGATACCCTGAGCGCCGGAATACTTCAGCAAAGGTGATTTCTTCAGCACGAAGGCCACGCTCGTAATCAGGTGGAAGCATTTTGCTGAATCGGCCAGCCTTTCGCCAAGCCTCTCCAGACGGAGCACCGATCCAATCTGTAATACCATGCTTCGGCGTGTACTTACCTGTAAGAATGCTCGCTCGTGAAGGACTGCAGACTTGACAAGCCGCATAGCCTCGCGTGAACCGCATTCCTTCGGACCCAATACGATCTATATTTGGGCTCTCATAGAAGTCACTACCATCGATGCTGAGGTCCTGCCAACCCAAATCGTCGGCAAGAATGTACAGTATGTTTGGTCGTTTCATCTTTCTCCTTGAATCTAACGCTAGCTTGGTGTTGACTGACCATCAAAACTCATTAATGGTTAGTCAACCCCGACAATACTCGCTCCCAGTATTGAGAGGGAAGCCCGTCTTTCAATTTGTATATTGTATTCTCCACCCTTCCTTCTTTCCGACACCAAATGCGTAGCTGACCAGCTTTCAAGCGAGACGAGCGAGTTACCGTGTCGACTCGACCTGTTGGTTAAATTGTGGTTGTTTCATTCTGTGGATTAGTACCCATAGTCTGTTTTCAAAGTTGACTCATCCCGCCAGCGGATACTGGTTTTCTCTGCCTCCTTGGTCTTCTTCGCTAAGCATGAGCAATTTTGGGCCAGTACCTCGAAGATCCGGTTGGCCACGACCCGGTGTCCGAGGTCATTCTGATGTACACCATCATAGTGTACCATCCAATCTGTCCTGCCGTTTACTGCTAGCAGGTCGACGTATAGACATTCGTGCTCGGTGGCTACTTCGGCGACAGCATGGCTGAAACACTCGAACAGAGAAAGGTCCGCGTGACTCCAAGCTGGTCCTCCCACAGTGAAGTCCGTCATGTAGTACGGACCTAGAAGCGCGATGACGGGTTCGATATGCTCTCGCACGCAATCTACGAGATCAACCAGCCGCTCTCGAAATAGATCAAGCGACGTACCTCCGCGCGCATCGTTGAGCCCATAGGAGATGGTAAGCAGATCCGGTCGGTGAGCTATCACGTGCTTGTTGAGGCGCTCATCCGCAGCAGGCTTTCCGCTGTGCATATAGGCGGGGCTACGAGTTGAAATAACGTTTGCTCCGATTCCCGAATTGACCAACGCCATCGGGATGGACTGGAAGTCGTTGATAAGCGCAGCGAGAGTAGCCACCCAGCAGCGATTTGGCGATGTACTCCAGCCGCCGGCTGTCGTGCTTTCTCCTAGCGCAACCATCGTCCGAAATTCCTCGGCATGCCAGTCTTTTTTCATTCTGAGTCCTCACTTAGGCAAACCAACCATAGTATTAACTGGCAGTTTCCTGGACCAGTATATGCAATTCTCATGAGAAAAGCAACAGGGAAAAGCAGAGTTAACACTTATTTCGAAGTGTATTTGTAGCCTATTCTAGGCGTTAGATGTGGACAATAACTGTCACACTCGGGTTTGGGATATAAACGATAATCAACGCGATTACTTAGATATCCAATAGCTTCATCTCAATCCCCAGTGAATTGAGGGATGCCTCCAAATGCTGGAAGTACTTAACGCGGAGAGGCCTCAACATTCTTTTCTATGTTCACTGGGACTGCCAATCCTTCAATCCGTATCAGGGTAATCGTCGCAGAGAGGCTAAGACCAACTAGAATCCAAGCCTTTCTCCAACGATTGGCCAGTAGCCCAACGTCGCCGACTGGCGACATCAGCCAAGAATACTATTGAAGTCTACAACGAGCAGTTTAGTAAAATTGAGTTGGTATCTCTCCGGGCGACGGAACCCTGTATACAGGAAGTAGTTTCCAAGCAATAGGAGAGTTGTCTGCAGGCATAGTCTGCTGTCAAGGCTGTTGGGCATGAGCCTAGCCAAGGAGACCCTACCTATACCAAGTGTGATGTAATAGCGAGAAGTCGTCCTCCAACCAACATGTCAACACCCAGCGCGAACGGATCGAGGAAGTGAGAACACAGTTTGAAACTGCATTTGGGATTGAAGGTTTCGTTCAAACGGAATTTTCACAACGGTGATAAGCATCCAGAGCTAAAATCGGGAACACAGATGCGTATATCGGATCAATATATCCACCGATAATTTCCCAGTAGATTCCAACGCAACTTGCATTCCATGATCCATCTGAATTTTGTCGGTTGATTAGGAATTCCAAACCTCGATGGGCAGATGGACTTTGGTGGTCAACAATCAACAGGGCATATGTGCTCCAGGCTGTTTGTTCAACTGTACTATCGATCCGATTTCCAAACATATCTTCTCCCCAACCACCATCAGGGTTCTGCATACTTTCGAGCCATTTGATACCATCTCTAATTGCTGGGATATCATGATGCCTCGCCTTAACTATAGCGCATATGGCACAAGCTGTTCCATATGTTCGTTTAGCCAACCAGAGGTCATCCCAAAAACCGTCACTGGATATGTGGGTTGCAAGCCAAGTGACGGCTTGGTCAATCTGTTTTTGGTATCCATTTGCCGCTAGGAACACTTCAATTGCGTGCGCCGTAATGGAAACACATCCAACATCTCCTTCACCAGGAATATAGGTGCTCCAACTTCCATTATCTGCTTGATTTGTTATCAACCAATCAAGCCCATGTTGAACTGTCTCATTGTTGACAGGCAAGCCGGATTTTAGCAGTGCGAGCACAGCTAAAGCCGTGTCATCGGCATCACACGGCAAACCACCATCTGATAAGCCAGAAAAAGCCCAACCACCTTCCCTGTTTTGATGTTTGATCAGCCATTTTGCTCCTTCTGAGATGTGCTCTTTGTGGTTAGGATTACCTACCTCTGACAGCGCGATCAGGCTGAGCGAAGTATCCCAGATATTAAGATTAAGCGCTTCGCGACATCCGCCGTCAGGGTTCTTGGTTTGTTCTAGCCATGATTGACTTTGCTTAATAAGCGCCAATGTTTGAGAATCATCCGAATATTTACTGAATTCAATCAGGGCGATCGTTGCTAAGGCCGTGATATAATTTACACGAAACCAACTGCCATCACTTAGCACTTTACTTTGGAGCCATGAGAACAGATCGTTAATAGTATCAGCTCTTTTCTGTACTTCTAATTCTATCAGTAACATAGCTGGTACGAGCGTTTGTTGTTCTGCGATAAAAAGATTACCGAAAGTCTCTGAATAGAAGAAATCGGGAGTTGGGATCAGATGTTTTGGCGGTTTGAGGAAAAGGCGTAAACGGGGAAAGGCTTTTAAAAACTTTTGTACAATTTTAATAATTGGAATAGCAAACTTAGGAGGGGTCAACCGATTCCAGTCATAATTTCCATGATATGCATATGCTAGCTTAATCAGACCAAGATTCATTGATAACAGGGGGATCTTACTCAGCGCAACCTGAATTTCTGAATTCGGTTTTTCTTTTTGAATCTGCTGAAGTATTAATTGGGCGAAAAGAGTTGCATTTTGATTTGGAATGCCGGACGCATCCAGCGACCACATGCCGTCCTGATCTTGGTTGGCTAGAAGCCAGTTGACAATTGAAATATCAGGTTGCTTGCCCATTGCAATCTGCGTCCAGGCGTAAGCGCAGGTAGGGAATGTCATGGAGGAAAGCTGACCTTGAAAGCATCCGGATGATTGCTGTTGATCCACCAGAAATTTGGTGCCAAGATGAAGTGCCATTTCAATATCAGCTTTCATTCTTGTTTAATAATTACTCTTCGGTTGTCAATATGAATTAGATTTGCAGCAAACCATTTCACAACTTGTGGATAGATCTTATGTTCCTCTATCTGTATTCGTTGGTGCAAACTTGATTCGTTGTCATCGTCGAGCACTGGTACTGGTACTTGGGTGATAATTGGTCCAGTATCAACTCCTTCGTCTACAAAATGAACGGTAACACCAGAAATTTTGGTGTGGTAAGCAAGAGTATCCGCTACAGCGTGAGCACCTGGAAACGCTGGTAACAATGATGGATGGATATTGATCAGTTGGTAACGATATCTCCGCACAAATGGGGGTTGAAAAATTTTCATATAGCCAGCAAGTAAAATCAGCTCAACCTCGTGGGTCTCAATTATTCCTGAGATTTTGGCATCAAAGGCGTTCCGGTCGGGAAAATGTTTGAGTTGAATAACATAGGTTGGAATATCAACCTTTTTTGCTCTAACTAGTGCGTATGCTTTTGGTCGGTCACTAATGACAACAGCGATTTCTACGCCACTATTAGAATCTAAGTGAAGTTGATCAATTAGCGTTTGTAGATTTGATCCGCTTCCGGAAACGAGAATTGCTATCTTCATAATTCGGCAGATATATAGCAGGTGATAAACTTAGATGGGTCTTATTCCATCATTTGCTGGAGAGAACACACAAGCATTCAAACCACAGAAGCCAGCTTTACTACGATAAAGCAGGTGAATGGACTCAGGGTTTGAAATTGTAATTTAGGTTGGTATCTGAAGTTGAACAGACTGTTGCTTCTTTTCTTGATGTGTTTCGGGTGACGCGATCCAGCTACGGTAATCGTACCATTTGCGCAAAATTTCTAGCTCGAGCAAATCATTGTTAGTTAAATTTCGGCAATTCTGAAGCTGTTGCAGTTGGAATAGCAACTCCTCGTCTGTTTTCTCCATCAGATCAATTCGATCACAGCGGAAGAAGATTTCTCGACAGGGATCTAGGTTCATTATATAGCCTCACTAGTAGCTTTCAAACTCTCGATCTCTGATCTAACGTCAGCTACTATTTCTTGATACTTCTGATATTTGTTGCGATTAAGCAAATCGCTTTCTTGGTGACAAAAAATCGGTTCTCCGAAGGTGACCCGGATTTTGCTTTTGCGCAATTTTTTCTCTCCTTTTGGCCATGCCTGATATGTGCCTTCAATATAAGAAGGAATAATCGGCACGCCTGTTTTGAGCGCTAGCACACCTAAACCAGCTTTGAACAATTGCAGTTTGCCATCGATAGATCTGGTTCCCTCAGGATATATAAGAAGGCACAGATCTTCATTAAGTATTTCCTTTGACATGTTAAGACTTTGCAGGGAGATAGTTTCCCGATCGAATGGTACCACATTCATGAAATTAGAAAAAAACCAAGATTTAATCTTACTGTCAAAAAAATATTCTTTGGCACCAGCCACTTGTAATCTTCGTGATTCACTACCCAGAGCAGTCATGATGGCTATAGTGTCAAGATGACTGGTATGGTTTGCAGCAATAATATAACGTTGGCCTTTGGGGATATGTTCTATCCCATCAGACCGAATAGAAAAATAACTGTGGCATAGGATGTACATACAAGCTCGAAACAGTTGAGAACATATCCCCAAGGCAACACCACGTTGATTGATCAGCACAGTGTGAATATCTGGCACCACATCAGCTTGGAATGTGGTCGATCTGATTTTTCTAATGGCTTTAAATATGTCACCAACTGTCTGAATCCCAGATACGATTTCATCTGGTATGTGTTTCTGCCCTTCGTTTTCCAGTAACAAAAGTAACTCAACTTTCATAATTGAGTCGAGTGCCAAGTCTGTATCAATGTCCGTTTTAGTCCCAATTTGGTAGGCAGGGACATTTGACATCTGGCTCAATTCTAATATGATTCTCCACTCCCAATCTTCTAGAGGTGTTGTAACTAAATTTGCCGAGGGTTCACTGCTTTTGGTCACGGTATGTTTTTCTACCCATCGTTTGACCTGGTGTCGATCGATTTCTCCATTTCCTTTTTTCGGCAGATGATCATGCCATAGGAAATGACTCTTATGAATCTGCTGGTATGAAGGTAACTCCTCTCCGCATGTCTTCATGTGACCGCGTATTACCTGCTCGACTGCTTCCTGAGCAAGTTCATTATTTTCTTGTGGCTTGATAACCACATGTACTTCTTCGCTGATTGCGTCGGTAAGACTAATTCCAACGGCGCAGAGTTCATCAATCATTTCATTCTGACAATAAAGAGCCTCGATTTCAGTTGGGTACACATTTTTTCCCGCGCTAGTTACAATGACTTCCTTACTGCGCCCTGTGATATAGAGATATCCGTCATCGTCAAAACACCCCAAATCACCGGTGTGGAGATAGTCGTTTATGATAGCTCTTTCTGTAGCTTCCGGATTCTTGTAATAACCACGCATTACACTGGGACCTTTGGCGACAATCTCACCAATTCCATCGAAGTTTGCGTTTTTAATTTCAACCTTTGTCCCGTCGACAGCAAAACCAACAGATGAACGACGACTTTTTTTATAGGGGGTAACTGCTAAGACTGGGGCCGACTCTGTTAGGCCATAACCTTGATGAATTGTGATCCCAAGGCGATTAAAATTATCGTAAACTGTATTCGGTAAACTGGCACCACCGCTGACAAAAACACGTATTTTCCCTCCCATAGCTTGATGTGCCTTTTGAATTATATCGGCATCAAATTTCACGTTTAATGGAGTGCTGTTTATAGCCAAGTTGGCCGATTTCGTTAGATGGCGCATAATAGTGTTGTAAAGCATTTGAAAAAACCTTGGCACCGCAACCATCACTGTCGTTTGCGTTTCACGCATAATTTCAAGCATGGCAGTTGGAGAGTTAAGATAAGTCACTGTTGTACCACCGTAAATTGACATTAGAAATCCACTGGTAAATTCCAGTGCGTGGTACATCGGTAAAACTGATAGCATTTGATCAGTCTCATAAGGTTCTAAAACAGTTGCAACTGCTAGAACGTTTGAAATGAAGTTTCCATGTGACAGCATGGCTCCTTTCGGATCCGCAGCTGTACCGGAAGTAAATATAATCGATGCTATCTCATCCGGTTCAATTTTAATTTTGGGGAGTTCATCAGATAGATCAGGTAAATCAAGACGGCTGAGTTGAGTGGTCCCAAAGACTTGGCAGAAGTTATTAACGTTAAGGCATTGAGGTGGGTTTTCGGTCGGTTTGCCAACAAATTTCTCAAGACGACTAAACAAATTGGTAGTCGTAAGTATAGCTTTTGCTGAAGTGAAATTAGCTAGGGCATAAACTTCACGTGACGATGTTTGTTGATCTATAGGAACGAGGACCAAACCAAGCTGAGAGGCGGCAAAATACGCGATTCCCCATTCGGGCTGATTCTCAGAAAATAAAATAACATGATCCCCCTTGCGTAAGCCTCTCTCCCACAGTGAGCTCGCTATACGGCGCGAAAGATCATAGAAATCGCTATATGTGTAGCGAACCCAACCTTCTTGCCTCTTAATTTGAAGCGCTACCTTGTCCGGAAGTTTATCCGCTCTCCACTTTAGCAAGCTTGGAATATTTTGAAAGTTAGGTGCTATTTTGTCTGATTCATCTGAGTATCTTTTTCCCTCTGCATTTCTCTCCAAATGGTCGAGCTCATCTTCCATCTTTAAAATATGGTGCTTGATGCCTGGGATGTGGATTTGTTGTAGATAATGTTTCCAGTCGATTCGAGATGGATCGAAGTTATAGATTTGCTGTTCCTCTGGTGAAAGGGACTGATGTAATTCGGTCGCCTTTCTGGTCTCAAAATCGAAATTTAAACTTGCATATGGACCATAAATATCAGTGTAATAGAGCAACCTCTCAATCGCATTTTGAAGGATAGAAATACGTCGATTCTTTTTTGAAGCCCATTTCATCGGGGTTTTCTTCAAGATCCAGCTGAGTGTTCTGAGGTGACGAAGTTTTCCCTCAAACTTTCTTGCGAATTTCTCTTTTGAGAGAAACTTCCATTCTGATATTGAGATAGGATTTCCTTTATCAACCATTGGGTGTTTCCTAAAATATTCAATTGTCAAATCGTGTAGACGTTGAAAAGATAAAGGATTAGTGTGACCACTTGATATATGATAAATTTCAATCCCACCATTGTCATAGGATCTTGTCGCTGCTGCCAGTGTTGCATTGACAACGATGTCAACAGGGATAATATCCAAAGTAATATTTGGTTTAGCTGGAAAATCTGGAAGCCGCCCTTTACCAAATCCAATAATTATTGGATCCGCCATTCGTAGGCCTGCCAACCATCCAGGTGACGGTTCTTCGAGGCTACTTTCAATAATAGAGGGTCTGATAATCGCTACGGGAAGGTTGTCACGCATTTTCGCAACTGCTTGTTCTCCTAATGCTTTGGTATAGGTATAGATGTCATTCCAACCGCGCATAGAAGCATGATTTCGACCAGCTTTAATAAGTTGGTCCTCTACCCACTTTTTTCTTGATTTTTTAGTGATCTCTCCAAAGGATTGGAATGAATCCTCCGATTGAGTTATTTGCTCCCGAATCCGCTGACCAATTCCAAGCATTCCTTCTATCTCTGCCTCAAAGGTTTCGGGAGGAGGATACTCTTTGCCGCGTAGTTCCTTCACTAAATCCTCGTAGGGAAGGTGCAATTCCTCGGGGACTCGACCAGTCCGATTGCCACATGTGTAGGCCGTTGAAATATGAACGAAGACGGCATTATCGCATTGACGTGTGAACTCAACTGCGTGTTGAACAGAGATAACGTTCATCCGTATGGCATCGTCAATTGGAGCGTCAAATTGAACAATGGCCGCGCTATTAATAAAAATTTGGACTTCTCTAATTAATTTAGTGTACCAGTCTTCAGATAATCCAAGTTTTTCGCGACTTAAATTTCCACTAACGGCGAATACTTTTTGACCAATCCAACCCTCAAACTCTTTCCCATGAATCTGACGTAACTGAGTAAAGACACTGGAGTTAAAAAACTCGGTTTCCAGGCGTTCCTGTGCCGTTTTGATGGTACCGTTGGATCCAACGGTATCCCGGATAATCAGGTAGATTTTTTGGACTGTCGGTAAGCTGGTTAAAATCTTTGCAACCAGAGGCTGCCCTACGAAACCCGTTGCGCCTGTGATAAGCACAATCTTCCCTTGGAAAAATTCAGAGATTGTTGTCATAATGCCCTTTAGTAGGTAGCTTTTATCTGGCTTTACAGCGACTGTAGTATACAAAGAAAAACGAAAGGATGTCAATGCCTAAAGCGGCAGGGGGAATTACCTCTATTGCTTGAATTGAGCATACGCATCATTGTACTTGGGATTTGGGTTCAAGACCGTCTCAAAGTGATGGATAACTTGCTGTTTGATCTTTAATAACGATTGCAGAAATCGAATCGTTCTGCTCCCAAGGCGTATGACGATGTTTCCGACATCAAGTTTCAATGTTTTCTGACACGGTTTCGGCGTTGATATTTCGTATCAGCTAACGCCACACATGCCACTTAGCAGAATCAGTTCCTATCACATTTCCTTATTTGAAGTTAAAATAGCTTGATCTGGACATTTCTGTGCCGATCCTCCAGTTCTTAATCATAATCCTGTATGCCAACCGAGCTAAGATAGGAAAGGCCTTGTCTCTCAGCGGTTTTCTGTGCTATGATAGGATTTGAGTTTGATGGCTAATTAATTCATACTATACATCTTTTGTCACACCATTGGTTATGAAATACAAAAGGTCTAATTTCAAAAGACACATAAAGTTGATTCTTATTGTCACCATTCTGATTATTGTCAACATCGTTGATGTAAAGGCGGTGAATCTTAATGTAGGTAGAGATGGCTGGGCTGCTCTCAAAATTGGTGTTGGTGCCCGTGCATCGGCGATGGGAGATACTTTTGTTGCTGTGGCGGATGATGTGAATTCAATTTACTGGAATCCCTCAGGACTGGGTCGGCTGGCTCGTCCTCAGTTTTCTGCTATGCACTCCGAATGGTTAGCGGGTATTCGTTATGAGTGGATTGGGTTTGCGCAATCTTTTGGGAAATGGCTAACTCTTGGTTCGGATATTTCGTATGTGTGGACAGGTGAGATACCACATACCATCAATTCAGATCAACACAATGGATTCTTCGATTACAATAATACGGTGGTCCGTGTTGCCGCAGGAAGTGGTGCTTATAAAGGAATCCGAATTGGCGCTGCCTATCAGGTTGCTCAAAAAAATGTGAATTTTGTAGCTAACAAGCCAATATCAAACATGAAAGTCCAACTCAATAGTATGAATATTGGTATTTTCTATCAACTGCCCGTTGAAGGGCTTCACTTTGGTGCTATCCTTAAAAATGTTGGTGGTCGCCCACAAAAATTCGACCTTGATCCAATGCCAGTCATCAGATATCTCCGAATAGGTATTGCTTATACGATATCTATTCAAACGCCAGTAGATATTTCTCAATTGCAGGAAGGGCAACCGCCAACCCAACCCAAAGAGAACAAACTGATCCTGGCTGCGGATGTCAATTCCGCTCGTGGTTGGCCGACAGATCTACATCTTGGGTTGGAGTACGTCTTCCAAAATGGGTTAGTCCTCAGAGGCGGCTATCAGAGTCGGAATGGGAACGAATTTGAATTCCTCTCCAAGTTAAGCGGAGGGTTCGGTTACGCCACCACAACCTATCGAATCGATTATGCCTTTGTTCCATTCGGCGACCTAGGTCAAACCCATCGTATTTCCTTCACGCTCGATTTCTAAAGCGAGTCTCTATCCCCGATTTATACTTTAAGGTCAATGTACTTTAAATGGCCCACCGTGGGGTTCCTCTTTCAAATTTGGTTGGCTTGAGTCCAAAAAGACCTCATGTAACTCCAGTTTATTTGGTTGCGTAAACGCATCTTCAGGCAAACTACCGGATTTGGCATGTCCTTTGGTAAATTCGTCTGATCTAATCCAGTTTTCAAAATCTTTTCTCGATTCCCACAATGTGAAAACGATATACGGATCCCCTTCATTTACCGGACGTAATACTCGATTCAAAATAAATCCTGGCATGCCATCAACCAAACCTGCCCGATTTCGAAAACGCTCTTCAAATTCTTCTACATATTCGGGTGAAACATAAATCCGGTTTGCAACCGTGATCATGATGTTCTATACCTCTTTTTTTTAACATTTAGGAAAGATTAAATTAAAATATAAATAGCAAAAAGGTGCTGATAAGTTCCTTTAACGAGGTATATTGGATGCAAGTAGACACTATAGTTTTCTTGAAACATGATTGTTGCAAATATATTTCGCTTATGATA
>DTUY01000089.1 GCA_012963885.1 Candidatus Poribacteria bacterium
TTAATAAGAAGTATCCGGAAGATACCAATATTGCAGGCCGAATTTCAGTTTTGAAGAGAAATTATCCCTAGAATCCCAATGGAATATCTTTGCTAATATACGTTAGCATTATATACAGAGCACGACGGAAACTGGATTTAATTGTAAGATGCGATGCCAATACAAATTCTAGCACCGGATGTAGCCAATAAAATTGCGGCGGGCGAAGTTGTTGAACGTCCTGCATCAGTTGTCAAAGAGATCGTTGAAAACGCTATTGATGCTGAAAGTGCAAGCGTTAGCGTTGATCTTCGTGCAGGTGGGAAAAGGCTGATCAAAATATCGGATAATGGGATTGGTATGAACCGGGAAGATGCTCTCATTGCCATCGAAAGGCATGCCACAAGTAAAATCAACAATATTGAGGATTTGGAAAGCATTCAAACCTTTGGATTTCGGGGAGAAGCGTTACCCTCTATTGCGTCCATATCCAAACTCGAGTTGCTGACGCGAACTGCTGATCAACTTGAAGGTACGAAAATCACGATTGAGGGAGGAACTGTTCAATCGGTAGAGGAAAGCGGGTGTTCACCAGGGACTCATATTTCAGTCGAAAATCTTTTCCATAATGTTCCGGCACGTCTCAAGTTTCTGAAGACGGAGACGACGGAGATAAACCATATCACCAATCAAATCATGTGGGCTGCACTTGCCCATACATCAATTGCCTTCTCATTGCGTCATAATGATCGGTCATTACTTAATGTCCGTGTTTGTGAGTCAGTAATTGAACGTGTTCGTTTACTCTATGGCAAGGATTTAGCTGAAAGCCTGATTGAGATTGAGTCGGAACAACCCAGTTTCAAAATGCATGCATTCATTGGCAATGCAGATCTGACGAAATCCAATCGGAACTACCAACTCTTCTTTTTAAATCGGCGTCCGATCCGTAGCAAGATCATCAGTGCAGCCTTGAATGAGGCCATGCAGAGTTTTATTACCAAAGGTCGTTATGCGGTTGCGTTTCTTTTTCTGACTATGGATATGGAGGAAGTTGATGTAAATGTCCATCCAGCTAAGATAGAAGTTCGCTTTCGGGATGAGCGGTCAATTTATAGTCAAATCGTTCGCTTGCTCAGCAGTGGCATTTATAGGCACAAATATATACCAACTATCGATACGGCAGAACAACCTGTGATTAATGAAATTCAACCGACAAATGCGGCGGATTGGAGTCCTCCAAAGCAAACGCAACATCAGATCGATCGAAGAAAAATGCAGAGGATCGATGGTTCTTCAGTTATGAAACCAGTTGCAAGTCAAACTAAAGAACAGGCAGAAACATTAGGAAAAACCCCATCAACAGAAGGAAATACAGTATCTAGTAATGTTGCTTTAGATCCCTCTCAAAATCAAGGTGAGATGGTAACAGAATTAAGCCGTGTTGAAGTTCAGCCGAGCCGGCAGGTAATACCAGATGGAACTGGACTTGAGCTTCTGGATATGGATTGTATTGAATTAAAAACTAGTCTATTTAACACTTATATTCTAGCAGAGGGAAAGGATGAAGTTTTTATTATTGATCAACATGTTGCTTCCGAACGTGTACTATACGAAAGATACGTAACACAATTTAAAGAAGAAGACGTTCCGTCCCAAGGCCTTCTGTTGCCAGTTACGATAGAAGCCGTACAGCAGCAACTGACTACTTTTGACCGACATATGGATCTGTTTAAAAAAATTGGTTTCGATATTGAGAATTTCGGTGGCAGTACAATTCTTATTCGGGCAGTCCCCCCAATCTTATCAACACGGCTTGTAACGATAGTAGTTATGGATTTGTTAGATCAACTAGCGGAATCAGACAGTAACGAAATTGATATGCTGAAAATTCAGGATGATGCGTTGATTATGTTGTCCTGTAGGTCAGCTGTCAAAGCAGGGGATAAACTAGCTATGGAAGAGATGATGAGTCTTGTCAAAGAACTTTCACAGGCAAACCATCCCTTTAACTGTCCTCATTCCCGTCCAATTATCATCAAGATGTCTAAAAATGAGTTAGAATCAAGGTTTCATCGCCGTTAAAAAACCGTTGTTGAATTCAGCTTTGTATAGCTTGTTGGACAATACCTAATTAGATTTTTTTAAATGGTCGGTTCGTTTGTTCATTGTATTTAACTTTCAATTGAGCTAGTGGATTGATGGAGCCAAACGCATTTACCTATCTTAATCTTATTTGCAGGTAAGTAAAACATTAAGGTTGTGTCATTTGTCCAGGAGGTTTTTACCACTATAGGCATAGTCTCTCTAGTCTTCTTGCGGTGCTGGCTCTAAGTCCTCTTGTTTCATATCAGTATCTCCTACTGGAGGAACATTTCTGATAGCTAGATCTCTATTTTTGTTCCGAGTTTTGTGACTCTGGTCTTTGTTCCATTTCAGTGTTTTCTACTAGAGGGACATACTCGATGACCAGATTTCTTTTTTGTTCTAAATCCGTTGGTTTTGAGCTTTCTGGTCTAATATCAGCACTTTCCTGTGCTACACTTGAATCGTCTAGGAGGCTTTTACCACCATAGGCATAATCCTTCCAGTCTTCTTGCGGTTGATCAGCAACTGTAGTCTCCCCAGCATCGATATTCGCACTGGCTTCATTAACATCACGGCTGTCGTCGGAATTGTCTAGGAGGCTTTTACCACCATAGGCATAATCCTTCCAGTCTTCTTGCGGTTGATCAGCAACTGTAGTCTCCCTAGCATCGATATT
>DTUY01000090.1:0-11220 GCA_012963885.1 Candidatus Poribacteria bacterium
TGGGCTGATATTAAATCCAAGTTAAAACAGTAATCAAGATCAGCATTAGTAGAATATAGGACGGGTTTCTTTTCATCCTAATCTTCCAACATTCCTAAACTTGAATTAAACTGCTGGAACTTCATTTTATCTCATTTCATATTTTTTAAAATCTGCTATGTTTCAATAACAAACGGTGATGAAGGTCATTCAAGTCTGGGAAAAACATGAAAATTCAAAGAGGATACCCGATGAGTCTCTCTGAGGAACTTATAGCCGTGATGCGGGATAATCTGCAAGAGACGACACACAGCGTGCGAATACCACCTCCTGCATTTGATGCGATGAAAGGCGAAATTATTAAATTTAATCAGGAGAAAAGCATATTGACAGTTAGATTTCCAATCCTTCAAAAACACCTAAACCCATTTGGTAATATGCAAGGGGGCATGATTGCGGCAGCTGTTGATAATGCCGTAGGTCCTTTGAGTATGTTGGTAGCACCTCCCAATTTTACTCGTAACTTGGAAATGAAATATAGGAAAGTAATCAATTCAGACCTAGATAACATTATAGTTATTGCGAAGTTCGTTCAACAGAAGAAACGATTCCTTCACTTTGAAGCAACTGTTTTAGATAATTTAGGTAACGAACTAGCAGCGGCAAAAGCAGTAAACTGGATTGTCGATAAAGAATAAAGGATAAGGCAATACCAAGATGATGCCTATTCTTCTTGGAGGTTATATGGTGGCGGGAAAGAACTTCGTGGGGAAACGGCTGGCCATAGACCTTGGATGACGTTTGTTATATTGACAAGACATGTTGGGAGTACGTTTCGTTGATTCACATTAGTGACTTGGGATACAGGTAGGAGATCGAGATAACACGGTTTGTCAAACCGTGGTGCGTCCTTTGGAGTATGAGACAGAATAGCAGAATAGGAATTTGAAATCCTAGTGCAGGAGGTTTAAACTAAAAAAAGCGTTGAAGATGAAAACTTCAACGCTGAAAGTCGGTTTTAATTCGGATTTTATCCGTCGAAATCTTCAGTTGGAGCATTTGCTTCTGTCCAAGCGGCCATTCCACCTTCAATATTGGAAACATTTTTAAATCCCATTTCCTTAAGGGCTTTACCGGAAAGGGCAGCTTGTCCCCCCAGACCACAGGTAACTACAATGTGTTTCTCCGGATCAAGTTCTGGTTTATGGAAAGCCTCAAATTCCGGATCCGCATAAAATTCAAGCAGTCCACGCGGCGCATTAATCCCTTTTGGAATAATACCAGTTTCCGCTACTGAGTCGGGGTCTCGCACATCAACGAAGACGACATCCAAATTTCCAATTAGTGATTGAGCCTCTTCAACCGAAATTACGTTGAGCATTGAATTAGCTTCTGCAACAAGCTCTAGGGCGCTTTTTCCCACGAGTTTACAACCTCCTGCCTTTTCATAATAACTTACTTTTTGTTATTAGTCAGGTGTTTAATAGCAAAAACCCACCTAATCAATAAACGTGCGTATTATATCACAATTAAGGTGGCTGTAACAAATAAAAGACAGCTTTTACAGTACCTTTTTAAGGCTAATAGCCAAATGACTTTACCACCATTGTCACTATCTTTTTCAGGATGATAACTGATCTGGATATTTTTGACGAAAAAAAATACTTAAATCAAAAGAAATAGCAGATAGATCGAATAGTAGCAAAATCAAAGTATGAAGATTGAAATTGACTGGTATCTTGTATCTTGACTGTAGCTCAATTTAGAAGAGGATAGCATAATAATGTATAGCTTCCTGAAAAAATGGAGGCTGCCTAAAGACAAAGAACTAATAAACATAAAAAAGTGACAAACCATCCGCTAAACCATGGGAGCTTGTTACTTTTGAGTCCTGGGCACGATTCTTTGTTTACCTTATATCGTAGCAGGTCCCCCTCTCACCAGTGCAGATCCGAAGTATCTTTTCCTGCCTGACCATTGGCTATTATTATTGCATCGGCCAGAAAAAGGGAGACACGCGCAACAACCTTTTGACTGAGCCGAAGGATGCCTATCAGACTTTGATTTCCTCAACGTCGTTGTCATGCTCAAACTCAAAAGTTTCAACGATCTTTACACGATCAAGGTAGTTGGAAGCTACATCAATAAATCTGAGAGCCACTATTGAAGACGACAAAGAATTCTCCGTCAAAGTCCTAGTAGAACATGCATTTAGCAAGAACGACGCGCTGCCACTGACGAATGATCAGAAAGTGGCGATCGAGAACTAACCCACAGGTGCATCTATTGTGAGCATGTGATTAGAAAGTTAAAAATGCATTTCCGAACTTTGTCTCAATTATTGAATTCTGCCAGTAGGTTCATTGTACCAACCGACGGAAGGGATCTTGCTTAATGTCGCATGCCAGAAGATTATCTATACCATCGGATTCTAGGCCTGATTGAATCACAGTTAGAGTATCAATGATGGCCTGAACCGTCAGATTGATATCTTCCTCAGTGTGGGCCAGAGTGGGTTTAAATGCTGTATAACAGAGGACTCCTCTAGATGACATTTCTTGAATAAACAGTGTTTTTATCTTCGGTGCGAGCGTGACATCAGGTAAATCTAAAGTAATGCCTGGGTTAGTGTAAAGACCTGTACACGCACCAGAGAGACCAACATCAGCAATAGCTCTGTTGATCTCTGCACTTAACCTTTGTCCAATTTCTTTGAATCGAGTTTCGGAGTTACGCTGTTTTAATTCTCGAATCGTCGTCAAGGCTGCAACCAAGCCGATATTATCGCTCCAGTAGGAACTGGAAATAAACATTCGATCGGCAGGCTCCATCACAGTTCGTGAGCCGACTACCGCTCCCATAGGATATCCATTAGACATGGCTTTGGCAACAACCGTCATGTCGGGAACAACATTGAGATATTTCTGCACACCACCAACTGATAATCTCCATCCACAAGACACCTCGTCAAAAATTAGGATCACACCATGTTCTTGCGCTAATGCTTTTACACCTTCAAGATATCCTGGTTCCGGCAGTGTTGAGCGAATTGGTTCCATCATAATGGCTGCTATTTGGTTCCGGTTGGTTTTAAGGAGGTCTTCCAACATGGTCAAGTCACCATAAGCAAAAGGAATAACCGTGTTTGCCAAAACCTGAGGCACACCAATTGGTTCAATGCCAGCAAAGGGAAATTCACCATCTTCTGGATTTTCCAAATAATTGGCCGCCTGATACCAATCGTGCCAGCCATGATAGCCGCAGAATAGGATTTTGTCTTTGCCTGAAGTTCCCCGTGCGATCCGTACAGCGACAGCACATGCTTCTCCTCCACCCTTGGTATACCGAACCATCTCTGCGCTGGGAATGGTATTCACCAATTCTTCAGCTAATTCAATCTCCAGTGGACTGTTTAAAGAATAAAGGCTCCCACGGTCAATCTGTTCTTTGACTGCTTGATCAACGACTTCATCGGCGTGACCTAATATAATTGCGCCAACTGCGCTGACCCAGTCAATATACTCATTCCCATCAATATCAACAAAACGTGCGCCCTTGGCGCGCTGTGCGTAAATAGGGCTGACACCATTTGCGAACTGACTGGCTCGACGGCTTATAAGTTGCGTCCAGCCAGGAATTAGTTTGCCTGCGCGTTCATAGGTTTCTAGGGATTGAGTAACTTGAGGATAATCATACATACGCCGCTCCTTATCTAGTGCATTTAAAGGCATCATTCCACTATAGCAGGCTTCTGCTTCCAAAAGCCTGTTGATTGTTCAAAAGCGTAGGCAAGCTGGAGGACACCGAAGTCGTCCTGATGACGGCCGACGATTTGGATGCCAACTGGCAAACCTTCAGATGTAAATCCACATGGCACTGAGATGGCCGGAAGGCCGGTGACGCTGATATAATAGCAGGACCTCATCCAATCAATATAAGTTCCCATTTCGACACCATTGATCTCGGTGATGTAACGTTGTTTTACTTCGAAAGGTGGAACCTGGCTGACAGGTAGGATCAGAAATTCGATCTTTTCCATAAATTCCCGGATTCGATGGTATAGCTTAGTTCGTTTAATTTCAGCTTGACCGATCTGCGAGCCTGTCAGTTCTTGTCCCTCTTCGATATTCCAAATTACTGTGTCTTTGATCTGATCTCGGTGTGTTTCTAATAATTCAGCATAGGCCAGTTCAAATCGCCATGCGCGCCAGATTTTGAAGATTTCGTCTGCATCAGCAAAATCTGGTTGATCATCAACTATCACACAGCCTATGGATTCAAAGACTGATCTCTGTTTTTCAATCGTTTTTGTGACTCTCGGATCAACCGGCAATCCGCCCAAGTCTGAACTCCATGCGATGTGTATACCAGTAAAATCTCTATCCAGAGGTTGCTTGAAAATATCACCGGATATCGGAATAGAAATTGGTGAACGGGAATCAGGTCCGGCGATAGCACTCAGCATTAAGGCGGCATCTCTAACCGTACGTGCCATAGGGCCTTGCACAGATATCGGGAACCAACTTGCCAGAGACGGCCAAACCGGCACTCTACCTGGCGAGGGTCGAAATCCTACAACATTACAAAAATTGGCCGGATTGCGAAGGGATCCCCCCATATCACTCCCATCGGCAATCGGTTGCATGCCACATGCAAGAGCCACTGCCGCACCGCCGCTGCTACCACCACAGGTTTTAGTGATATCGTAAGGATTCAAGGTCTCACCAAACACTTCATTATAAGTTTGAGAACCCGCCCCAAATTCAGGGGTATTGGTTTTCCCAATAGTAATCGCGCCAGCTTGTTTCAGCCGTTCTATGATTAGCCCATCTTGATCGGGAACGAAATCCCGGAAAATAGGTGAACCAAGCGTGGTTCGGATTCCTTGAGTTAATATCAAATCCTTATGTGCCACTGGAAGGCCATGAAGGTCTCCTATATCCTTTCTTTGAGAAATGGCTTCATCGGCATTGGTGGCTTGCTTCATGGCCTGATCAGGAAGAAAAGTGACAATGGCGTTGACTTGCGGATTGATCCGCTCAACCTGATCCAAATGCGCGGACATTATCTGGCGGACAGACAGGTCGCCGGAACGAATACAGTCAACCATCTCCACTGCTGTCATAAAACATATTTCTTTACTGGGCATAATTTTCTCAATTAAATCTATTGTGTTTTTTTGAGTTAAGTCTCACTTACGGTTCAATCTCGCCAATTAAAGATAACACCCAACATCGATTTTTCACGACGATACGCCATTTCATAGGCTACCGCCATCTCAGTATAATGAAAACGATGGGTAATCAATCGTTTGGGTTCCAAACGACCATCCGCCATCAAAGAAAGCGTGTAGGCGGAGGAGCGGTTGACGGCAAATCGATTTCCATTCGTTGGATACAGGTAACCAGAAATCCCAGATACAGCGATAATCGAAATCCCTTTCTGATAAAACCATTCCATGGCTAATGGGTTAAAGCTGAGTGGCGGTTCACCACGACCGAGGAGGCTAACGATAGAAACACGTCCATTTGGCCGTACAATTTCTAAAGCTTTCTGGTAAGCAGGCCAAGGATTAGCAGTAAGAATCACCAAGTCAATACCGACACCATCAGTACAGTCATCTAACTTCATTTCCAGATCCGGATCATCGGACATATAGGTAGCGTGCGCTCCCATACGATCGGCCATTTCCAACCGGATTGGACTGTTACCTAGCCCGACTACCCACGCGCCGAAGAGTCGACCAAGTGCTACAGCCCCTAACCCAAGGACTCCCAGACCGATGATGGCTACATTCTCACCCATCTGAAAATGTGCTTTGCGATAACAGTGGCCGCTGAGGGTATAAAGGTAAGCAAAGACGGCATCTTCGGAGTGTACGTTATCGGGTACTTTGGCGATGTTGGCCGATTGATCGATGATATACTCCGACTGATGTGGCTGCTGTGTTACAACGCGATCGCCTATTTGAAAATGGGTGACGGCACTGCCCACGCCTCGGACAATTCCCAGACTACTGTCCCCAACCCATCGCGGGTAATCTGGAGCTCCCGGAACTTGTTCCGCACCCTCATAGTTGCCGCGATCAGTTCCTATCTTTAAAGCTGTAATCTCAGTCTGCACCCAGATTTGATCTGATTTCAGATCATCAGTTTGAAGAAATTGTTCTTCAATGCGTATATCTCTTGGACCATAGAGTATAGGAATCTTCATACTAATGCTCCTTGATGCTCTGATAGCAACCCTATTATAATTGAAGAGACATGCGGTATTCAATAATCCAAATCCTGACAGGAAGAATCGAATGCGGTCAAAAGGAAAAACATATGCCTCAGCTGACGAAAAGTTAGGCGGTCTGGAGTATATACCTAGATCCGGTTAGGACATGGTTTGTTTTGACCAAGCTCAAAATTCCTCACCAGATTATTACATAACGATAATACGCCTATCCAAGAGTATATCATGCCATACTCAAAAGATTATCGTCAAAAAATTCCCATACTAGATGAATTGTTTGATGGTGTCTTTAGCTGACAGCGATTTGTTGTCTGAGATAACTATCAGATTGTGTTAAGATACAGTTGGATGGTTTCATAACCAAATTAACGTAATTACACAGGAGCAACTTATTATGATCTTAGCTGAAATGACATCTCCTGAAATTGACGCCCTGCCACGTGATATTGTAACGCTGATTCCGGTAGCATCTTGCGAACAACATAGTCTGCATCTACCGGTATTTACCGACAGTTTGATCGGAGAGGAAGTAGCACGCCGTGTTAATCAACGCTGTGCAGATGATGTCTTGGTTCTTCCTATACAGTGGTTGGGATACTCCCAACACCACATTCGGTATACCGGTACGATCAGTGCGGTATCAGAAACCCATTTGCTGTTGATGATGGATATTGTTGCTTCCATGGTAGGGCACAGGTTCAAGAAGATTCTGATTCAGAACAGTCATGGAGGTAATGGTGCGAACATCTCGGTACTTCTCCAGCGCTTGATGGAACGTTACGGAGATCATAATATGGAGTTTTATTCCCGCTGGGCCTGGGCTAGCAATAACAAGTTGGATGAGATACGCGAACTGGGCGGAGTTGGATCGGGACACGCGGGGGAGACTGAAACCTCGATGATTATGGCTATCAACCCGGACCTTGTCCGTCTGGATCGGCTAGATCCAGATGGCGAACGTGAGGGAATGCGGGTCAGTGGGGTGTCATCCTACTGTCGCTTTGATCAACGTACTCAACATGGTGGTGTTGGCGATCCTCGATCCTCGACTGCCGAAAAAGGGGAGCAGATGCTGGACGCTTCTGCGGATGAAATCACTGAGCAAATCAAGCAGATTCGATCACTCCACCCCTTTGGTTAGGGGAAATACCCTGCTACCGTAATATCACGCCCGGCGTTCGATTCCAAACTAACGGTTCGGCATCTCCATCGTAAGTCGGTACCAAGGTTCTTACCAGTTTCTGAGCTGACTCAGGCCATTCCGTCACATGAGTCTGTTTCCTACTCAAATGGGCACGAATACATCCTGGCGAGGTGTCAAAAGCGGGATGGTACCAAAGGGTAATGACCGTACGCCTTTGATTTGACTGGTTAGCGTAAGAACCATGCAACAACCGAGAATCACCTATCACCAGATCACCCGCTTTGACTGGGACGACCAATTCTTCTGGTACAGATTGGTAAACTTGGTGAGTCGGATCGATAAAATGATTGAGGTTAGCAGCATGAGCTTCAGGAACAGCATCATGCATCAAATGACGCTTTCTATGTGATCCCTGGATGACGCGTAAGCAACCATTGTACTGATTTGTGTCCACCAAATAGTACATTAGAAAGAGTTGTTGTGGTACCTCATCATAACTGATTGGATCGTTCCATCCCCACCAGTCTTGATGCCAAAACAGGGGTGGAGATTGTGGTGGTTTGCTGATGATATAACCGGATGACCAACGAGGTTTTGGATAGTTGAGCACAACTAACGCCTTCAATGTAGGTTGGTAAGCAACCAACTCAGCAAAAAAAGGATCAGTGTATACGCTGATCATACTGCCAGTTGATTTCTGGGCTTCAAAATGCTCAGGAGGTTGCGCGTCAAGTAAACAATCGCTGGCAGCTCTAACCCGCCCCAGCATTATTGGATCTAGAACTTTCTCAAAGACGCAAAACCCATCCTGAATCAGTTGGAGGTGTTTCTGCTGGTTGGTGTTGATCATTTAAGTTATCATCTTACCAAGATATTTTTTTCGCCAAATAGACGCCAATCAGAATTTATTATCATTATTGAATGATATTCTATCATGGTAAAATAAGCGACTTCAACCTGATTCCATAACTTGTTCTCTACCCCCAAATTCCGACTGTGCTAGAATATCTTAACCCAATGGAATTAAGCTGATCGTTGAACGAAAACTGAAATGAAAATAATTACCGAGTCAAATGTGCAGACAGATCGATTGGGTCAGGTTGATGTACCTTTGGTTGAAGTACTCAAGGAAATGCATGAGAGCCAGTGCATTCTGCGAGCGGCGGAGGGAACGCTGTCAAAAGTTCCGGTGGAAAAGGTGTTGCTGCCACATAGTAATGACATGAATCCGCAAGGCACACAGGTTGGTCTTGGCCCAGATGGTAACGTGTATGTACGACAATCACAATTACTCTGAAAATCAACAGGCGGTGGACGTACTTGGGTATCTCAGCCGATTGAAAAAGCAGCTGAAAATCTAGGTTGGCATTGGAAAGTGCTGAACGATGGTACCTTCATCAACGTTAGCTCCTCCATGGGTCCAAGTGTACGCGACCCTGCTATTGTCTGGGCTTCGCATGACGAAGGTCAAACTTGGACTAAGCGTGCTGAGATACCAGCTAACATGAATCTGCCTTCCAGTAAGCCCTGAACGTTACGTCCATCGCGGTTTAAATCGACTCCAAAATGATGTTTTGCTGTAGGCAGTAGACATACGGGACACACCGTCAATCAGAGGTCACGGTTTGTTCATTTTTCGTTCGACTGATAGCGGTCATACTTGGCAGGGCCCCATTCTGGTGCACGATTTCGGCTCTGAAGGCGGAAGCACATTGCTGCCGTCCGGTCGAATCTTGGCCACATTACGATACCAAAGAGAGTTCCTGCCTAGTGATCCTCCGGATCTGGAAAAACGTAACCGAAGTATTTCTCCTGGTGTGCCATGGAAACGCGTTTTTGTCTTGAACTCGGATGATGGCGATGAAACATGGTCTATACTCCGCCAACTAACCACGGTCTTTGGTCAAACTTTCGGTTATCCAGCAACACAAAGTGACGGCACCGCCGTGGTGATTCATGATACGTGCTATGGCCCTGGTCCGCCCGGCAGCCGCGCAATGATCAGTTGTGACGAAGGGCAAACCTGGCTTGATCAGGTTTATTACCTCGATTATACAACCTTTACCGGTAGTTATACTGCCAGTGTGGTGTTGGATGATGATACTATCCTGACTGTTGCCAGATCAAGTCAAGCAGGCAATGGTTGGGATCTAGTCAAAAACGAAACGGATATGTACGCCATTCGCTGGAAACCAACCAAAGATTGAATTGGATACTGGTTAGACCTAACGGCTCAATAGCACAAAATAGAAGATTGGTCTCAAACTGAGTGATATAAAGGATCGTTAAAGTATTAGTCTAAATTGAAGTTGGATATGCCATGGGATATTTCGATCGGGAAAAGAATGTAGTAGGACAGATCAAGATGTTAGGATAGCGAAGAGAATACGTCATGCCTGTTGACACTGCCAGTTATCTGGTTCTGCCACATAGTGTTCCAATGCCATTTTAACTTGTGTAAATACTCCTGACCAATCCCCAATTTTGTGTTGCCGAAATAACTTCATCTTGGGGTACCACAATGTATCCTCCTGATCCAACATCCACCTCCAATCTGGTATATAAGGCAATAAAGTCCAGACGCTTTTGCCCAAAGCTCCAGCCATATGCACAGTTGTATTAGACGTTGAGATAATAAGATCTAGTGCGGATGCCTGTGCGGCAAAGTCATCCAGACTTTCCAACGGGGCTATTTCTTCTTCTACATACATGAAGACGTTATTCTTATCAGCGCAATATTCCTTAATTTCTCTTCCAACATTTCCATATTGCAGATTAATAAAGTAACAATCTTGTTGTGACAGAATTGAAGTCCAATCGTCCAATAATGTACTCTTGTCTTTTCCCGTATACTGGTTCGCACTTTTCCATGAAATGCCAATCAGCAATTTACTGTCCGCTAATTTTTTATATTTTTCTCTAAGTGCTGAGGTCTTTTCAGGGCAGGCCTGCAGATATGAATTTGCTTTTTGCCGGAAACTATCTACATTAGGTCTTAACCATCGGCCCAAGCTTCCCATCGGAATTTGATAAGTGATATCGGTATCTAACAGTTTGGTGTCTGGAAGGTTTTGTCGAGGGAAAAATTGTATTTTCGGAAATGAACGCTGGAATAGAGGAACTAAGCGTGAATCACATTCAACCATAATATTGGCTTTCATTTGCAGCAGGTCAGCGAGTATGCTGGCGAACATAATTTCATCTCCAACACCCTGTTCAGCCCAAACCAGTATAGATCGACCATTCAGACTCGATCCATCCCAAGAAGGCTGAGGGAAATTTCTGTGTTCAAAAGGGAAATCCTTACATAACCATCGCCATTCGCATAACTCCCAACCTTTTTCAAAATCGCCTTTCTGTAGAAGAAGCATGCCGAGATTCTTGTGACCTTCAGCAAACTGCGGATTGGTAGTGATGGCTTGGTTATAGGCTTGGACAGATTTTCCGAGGTCTCCTTGGGCATGCAGGGAAGCACCAAGGTTGTTATAAGCCTCCGAGTTGTCCGGGGAAATCTCAATGGCTCGACGATAAGCCAGAATAGCTCCTTCGAATTCCCCCTTTTTATGTAAAATCACACCCAAGTTATTATAAGCCGTTGCATAACCAGGGTTGTTTTTGATAGCCTGCTGGCAAACTCGAAAGGCTTCTTCTAAATGTCCCTGATCTTTCAGGACTACACCAAGATTATTATATGCCTCGGCATAATCAGGCTGAATTTGTAGGGCTTTCTGATAGGCTTGAACCGATTCCTCTAATTTCCCCTGTTCATGTAAGACATTGCCGAAATTGTTATAAGCTTTAGCATAATCAGGCTGAATTTGCAGGGCTTTCTGATAGGCTTGAACCGATTCCTCTAATTT
>DTUY01000090.1:11320-33246 GCA_012963885.1 Candidatus Poribacteria bacterium
CCCTGTTCATGTAAGACATTGCCGAAATTGTAGTGTGCTTCAGCATAATCAGGCTGAAGCTGCAAGGCTTTCTGATAAGCTTGAATCGATTCCCCTAACTTGCCTTGTTCTTGTAAAGCATTCCCCAGATTGTTAAAAAATGGGGATTGATTTGGATCTATTGCTATGGCCTGAGTGATTAAGTCAACTGCTAACTGACACTTGCCCGTCTGATAAGCAACAACACCCAGAAGATGAAGCGCATCAGCATTTCGAGGATCACCCGCCAGTACTTGTTGATATAGCTGTTCTGCCTCCGCCAATCGCCCTACTTGATGGCAAGCAACGGCCCGCTGTAACTTAGCGGTAATACCAAGTGTTGGATCAAAAGGATGTTTATGTCCTTTATCACTCTTTCTTTCTTCAACCATAAACAGAAATCCCTCTGTAAATTAAGGTTATGTGATAGATTGACCTAAACTTTAATGACTTTTAATCCATGGGATAGAGGCTACATCCTCCATCAACCAAGAGAACAGATCCAGTCATGTAATTTGCTGCTTGACTACAAAGAAATAAAAAGGCGTTGGCCACCGACTCAAGTGGTTGCATGTATCCCAAGGGAATTGCCTTTTGCGCTCGTGCACGGTAGTTGGAATCCGTTTCCCACTGATGTTTGGCTAAGCCGACACTCACAATTCCAGGTGCGATGGCATTTGCACGAATACCCTTATCCGCCAACTCTCGTGCAAAAGAACGCATCAACTGCTTCATGGCGGCCTTACTGGCATTGTAGGGACCGATTTCCGGCCAAGGAACATCTGCAACCCAAGAGATAGTGAAGATCAAATGACCGGCGACTTGGTGTTTCAACATGGATTGGGCGGCGGATTTTCCTAGTAGAAAAGCAGTTCTGACATTCACCTCCATTGTCATGTCCCATTCATTCGCTTCATAATCTAACAGGGGTTTCGGAATTACCATACCAATATGACATAGTGCCGTCTGAATTGACCCGAATTTCTCTTGCGCGCCATCTATCAAGATCTCAACTCCTGCCTCTTGAGTCAGATCGGCTTTGACATAAGTAACACGTGTCAAGTCGATGTCAATATCACGTAACCGTGTTTCAGCTAACGTTGGTTCTATGATATCATTGACTGTAACCTTAGCACCATGATCAGTTAACTTCTTGATAACACCCAAGCCGATAGCTCCACAGCCACCGGAAATAACAATGTGCTGTTCTGAAAGCGCGTCATCACTGAAACACATATCCCAACCTCCCTGAGGATTTGTTTATTAGAGGACCTAAGCTCCAATCAAGCCAGCCGAAATGGTTTCTGTCCATAATTTGATCTTATGGTGTTGCTGGATCATTGGCACGCGGTAGAAAAGGATTATCGGCTGGCTCTTTCCCACCATAAAACCAATTCAGTGGCAAAACCTTCAATTTCTGATTAAATCTGGCTTCCTTGCGGCTACTCAGGATTAATTCGGCACGGGTAGGATGTTCCTCATACACGGAATAGGTGTGGGCGATTAGCACGCGATCTGCCATAACGAAAACTGACGGATACGACCATCGACCATGGAACTCAACGGACATAATGTGTTCCCTTTGCCGTTCTGGTGCGGGAATGCCAGGATCGAAATGAAATTCTGCCGGACGAACAGGCTGAATGGGGGCAGGTTCAATTCGTGTTTCTTCATGCATAGACTCCACATTTTGGAAAAATTCCCATACACTTCCACCATTACGGCTAATTGCCGAGGAAATACGAGTTCGATTATAGCCACGTTGAATTTCTTCTGGGCTCTCCTGATTCCAGACTGCTAATAGGTGTCCAGTCGGTAACGTACGAATCTGCGCTGGTGCCGTGGAGGAAGCCAAGGAAGTAGGTTGAGGACGTGTCCATGTCTGTCCGTTGTCTTCTGACCAAGCTTGGAAAATTCGACCTAGACCGTTACGCATGAACATCAACAGTCGTCCCGGTTCAACTTCAGTAACTGTTGGTTCGTTAGTGTAACTGTAAGTCGCGTTCCAGTCTAGCAGGATAATCAATTCTCCATCCTGATTCCGTTGCCAAGTTCTACCGTCATCGTCAGAATAACAGACGTAGGAGGCACTAAAGTGTGGATCGAAGAAATGGGCTGCTGTAGACACCCAATGACCGTTTACCAGTTTCCCCGATGCAGGTGGTTTGAGATCTCTTAAACCAGCAGCCTGACCGAGTGAGATGTAGACCGGTAAGATGATACGTCCAGAAGAAGTGCGTAGCAGTACATCTTGATAGGAGTAGGTATTTAAACCAGAAGGTGTCACAGTTACCGGCGACTCCCAAGTTTCCCCACTGTCTTCTGAACGCCAGAAGACAATACAAGATCCTCTACGGGTTTTTGAAGAACCTTCAGATGGTTTCTGTATTGCGGCCAAACCAATCCCGTTTTCAGAAAGTTTAACCAGAGAAGTTCCACTGCCGCCTACTGAGTTTCCGTCAGCGTCCTCACATGAAAAAGGTTTAGACCAGCTCAGTCCTCTATCATCGGATATACTGAAGGTTGTACCTGCAGCATGCAGAATCCGTTGATCTATAAGTTCAACGAAGGTAGACGAATGGAAATAATTTGTTTGGTGGACAGCTAGTACCTCTTCTGGACGAGTCATAGGAATGTTACTCATCATTTTCACTCCTTGGCTACAAGTAAGATGAACATTGTTATGAAAATTAATGATTACGAGTTAAGGGAACAAAACGAACTGGCATTATTTGTTTTGTCTTTACCGATCCATCCTTGTCTTTCTGAACCAGTATCAAGCTCTGCACTTGAAACCGTCCTCCAACGGGAATACACATTACCCCTCCAGGTTTAAGTTGCTGTACTAACGAAGGAGGAATGTGATTAGGTGCCGCCGTAACGATAATGATGTCATATGGCGAGTGTTCCTTCCAGCCGAAATAACCATCTCCGATTTTTACTGTTATGTTTTTATACTTCATATCCTTCAATCGTTTTTTAGTACGTTTTCCGAGATCTTCAATAATTTCAATCGTATAAACGTGACGAACAAGTCCTGACAAAACAGCCGCTTGATATCCTGATCCTGTACCGATTTCAAGCGCTTTGTAATCCTTTTTTGGTTTAAGTTGTTCAGTCATGTAGGCCACAATATAGGGTTGCGAAATCGTCTGATCATATCCAATTGGCAATGGACTATCTACGTAAGCACGAGACTGTGATTTCCGGGGAACAAATTTATGACGAGGAACACGAAGCATAGCTTCCAAAACTGCTTCGTTTTTGACACCTATTCGACCATCTTTGACATGCCGAAAATCAATTTGGGTAGTTACCATGCGCTCTCGTTCCGAACGATATTTATCCTCTGAATCGCCATAGCTAAATTCCTGTATAACGGTGAATAAAAGAACCCCAATCAATAATACGTAAGAACTAAAGAATTTCAATTTCATGATACTCCTTACTGATTTTCCTAATAGATGCACAACAGTAGAATTGAATAGTAATTATATGTTAATAAAATAAGAAGCTGAAGATTGTACGATGCTGCTGATAATCTAAGGTTATTCTACCCAACTAAACTGACAGTAATCTTTACAGCCAATTGTCTTCTTAGTATAATTCCATTCAGATTTTACATCAATAATACATTGATCGAAGAATTAAGCGGAAATTAAAGATACTTATTATAAGATAGTAGAAACTGATAAGATTTAATGATGACCTAAACTTAAGATTAGAAAGGATGTTGTTATGACTCAGTCCCTGAGAGATCGTGTGGCAATTATCATTGGCAGCAGTAGTGGCATGGGAAGAGCAACAGCAGTTACCTTTGTCGAAGCTGGTGCGAAAGTTGTTTTGGCTGCCCGGCGCCAGACGGAACTACAATCATTAGCTTCAGAACTTGGTGAGAACGCGATTCCTTGTCCAACAGACATACAGGATACGAAAAAGGTAGAGCGATTGACGAAGTTAACCTTAGATCATTTTGGACGAATTGATATTTTAGTCTATGTGACTGGCACTAATATCCCCAACCGGAGTCTTAAAGTGCTGTCGGATCAAACATGGAATATGATGATTCAGACAAATCTAACAGGGGCATTTTACTGCACCAAGGCGGTTTTACCGACCATGCGCCAACAGAAAGAAGGACTAATTATCTACATTTCAAGCGCTGCCGTGCAGTTTCCAGATACTTCCGGTGTTTCCTACCAAGCTAGCAAACACGGGCTGGTAGGGTTGGCACATGGTACATTCAAAGAAGAAAAAGAAAATGGTATCCGTACATCAATGATCTTCCCAGGTTTAACGGATACACCGCTTGTTCTGCAACGTCCGGTTCCAACGCCACCAGAAACCGTGGCCAAAGCTTTACAACCACAGGATGTAGCTGACACATGTCTGTTTGTGGCTTCACTCCCAGCACGGACCTATATCCCTGAATTAGTGCTGATGCCCGCTGGATTGGCTTAGAAACGGGATTTTCTGACGATCAATGTTTCTCTACAATTTTGATTACTGTCTTCAGAACAGGGTGATTCGAATCATTACTTATAAATTGAACAATCGCAGCATAACATCGTCCTAAGTTTTGTTTTCAAGATTGAGAAGATTAAGTATTCCGAAGCAACTAGGACCATTATTACGATTTAAGAATTAGGTAATATGTTTTATAAGTATCAAATTTCCGATTGTAACGTAAACTGAGTGAAATCAATATAATCAGGAGTTTTCACATGCAGCTTTCAGATAAGCAACTAAGTTTTTTTGATACCTTTGGTTACTTGGGTTTTCCCAAACTTTTTACTTCTCAAGAGGTCTCTTGGATTATTGAGGAATTCGAAATGGTTATACACACTTGTGGTAATGGGAAGAACCATGATGGCTCTGCACGAACTATGATCGTTCCTACCATAGATCATAGCTCAAAATTGTCCACATTACTTGATGATTCTCGTATATTGGGGATTGCATCGGCTATTTTAGGTGATGACTTTAACTATGGTTCAGGTGATGGTAACTACTATTCTGGTGATACCGGATGGCACCCAGATGGTGGATATCCTGAATTATTTGCCATTAAACTAGCTTTCTATCTGGATTCCCTGAAAAGCGATACGGGTTGCCTCCGAGTGCTTCCTGGTAGTCACCGACTTGATTCTTACTGGCGAACGTCAAATCTTGACTGGAACCAATCGCAGGATTTGCTTGGTATTTTGCCCGCTGAAATTCCAGGTAATGTTGCGCTAGAAACAAACCCTGGCGATCTTGTAGTTTTTGATCACAATACCTTCCATTCAGCCTTTGGCGGGAGTTCGCGACGGCGGATGTTTACTATCAACTTACATAAACATGGTAAAACTGAAGAGGAATTGGCTCGTGTTGATGGGTATATAAAACATCATTGCCCTGTTGCTCACGGTTTCAAAATTGGCGGTATGTACACCGATATTATTCTGGATACGGCAACTCCAGAGCGTTTAAGGCACCTGGAACAATGTCATGAACGGCATGCACTGGTCCATCCCAATGATACGATCATTCGCCCTTTGCCAACACCCTGATTTCAGATAATTGATTTTGATGTAGTTCTATGACACATTTATTTGGCGCTAAGTTTGCAAAGTATAGTTTATTCCGCTAAGGGTTGCCACCATTATTAAGGTTCATATATCAATTTGTTTATGACCTTCCATGAACCGAAAAAACGAGCGCGATGTTCGAGAAATAGGAATTATAAAGTGCCTTGCTCCAAAGCAGAAAAGGGAATGATTGTACCCAAAAAATTAGTTTTTGCATTATTAAAATCACAGGAGATTCTGACATTCTCATCAGTTTCCCTTGAGAACTAACGACGGGGTGATATAGATGTTATTTAGCCTTTCATCAGGATGAAAATTTTTCTTTTCTCACTGGGGGGACGGAAGAATTCGCGTAGATCAATGGACATTTCCTCTGCTCTCTCATGAATCACGAAATGCCCTCCTTCTGAGTACTTGTTGAGATAGATCATATTATAGTATTTTTCTGCCCGTTTGCGAACAATTGGTGCCAACTAATGGGAATATGTGGCAACAGCGGTTAGCACTTCGATGCGGACACCCACCACTAATTCCCAAGAATAACAGTGAGATTCGTTATACAATCGAATAGCTGAACAAAATGAATTTGTCATCCAATAAAGCATTACACTAGTGGCAATCATATCTCTAGGGGACTAACTGTTGCTATAAAACATTTCCTTCCTCACTAGCACACACGCTTGATAAGTTCGTATTTTTACCTGTTATCACCCTATCAGTTGGCCTGACTTGATGGGTAGAAATCCTTTTCTTCTCTTATTCCATTGAATGGTGTTCTCTACTTGCTTTACTAATTTCATTTATGGTACAGAACCAAGCTCAATTTGCAAACTAAACTTCGTGCCTCCAGCATTAGACAAGAAATATTAATGAACAAAATATTTTAACGTCTGAATTCAACCGACCTATAGAAAGCTTATGCATCTAGTGCTGATTCTTGGCTAATGATATCTCGAGCCAGATCAGGGAAAAGCTGGTCATGGATTTCTATCGGTTGACGAAGGTGAACCATTCGATTCTCATCAGCAGTATCTATCATGGTTGGATTAAACATGCCTGCACCTGTTTTGACATTGTAACCACCTGGTGAATGAACACTTAGATACCGTCGGGCCATCTCCAAATCTTCTGGCGTTTTGGCCTGACGTGTGCAGTTCATGGTAAACATGCGCCGGCGAGATCCTCCGCCAAATGAGGCATGATATAAATCATGGTTAAAAATCACAATATCGCCGGGATTAGTCTCAACAGCTATGCTGCCCGGAAACTCCGTGGGGGATACACCAAAAAGCTCAAGTGAGTTATTTACGTCTATTTTCTCCTTACGGACAAAATGATCCGATCGATGACTACTAGGGATCAAGCGAACTGCACCTGTGTCACGAGTGAGAGGATCTAAATAGAAAGCTGTCTTGGCAGCGAAAAGTTGCCCCCAACTCCCGTCAGGATGCCAGTGAGTGTCTCCGGTATAATAGTTGCCATCACCATTACAATAATTAAAATCTTCTCCCAACAGACCTCCAATTAGGCCAAGTATTGACGGATGATCAAGAATAGCACACATTTCCGAGGTATGTTCGATAGGTCCCCCAAACATGGTGCGGCTTGAACCATTATGATTCTTGCCACCACCACAATTTTGAATTGACCATTCAAATCCTTCAATGATTTTCTTAGTTTCGGCCGGTGAAAATAGTTGCTGAATCAGCAAGTAACCAAAAGTGTCGAAGAAATTAAGTTGTTTTTGGTTAAGAGTCATTTGTTTTTCCTTTGAAAAGATAGTTGTTATGACAGAATCTCAGCATGTTTGTAAGCACACCATCACAATTTGTGCTAATTATGTAATTGTATTTGTGTCCCTCGCAGAAATTATTGAATATGTGATTTTAGTAAGTATATATTAAGTTTCTGGCTACCCTCACCTAACTCAGGATTGTTAAACTGCCAAGCCATCCAGATGTTGTTTTCTAAACCGTAGGGTGTAAATGGGTGAAAATCCCCATAATAGTAGGACACTATTTCTCTCCGCTGGTTGTGAAATTTGCGTAGTATCTTATAGTCAATTTACTTGATGCGCATGTCAATGGCGTAGTTAATGCTAGAACGGTGCTCCAGAATACACGCGGTTTGACAGACGTATACCTGGCGCCGCTGTAAGCAACGCTCAAATTAGCGACATTACTACCACCATGGTACGGTACCCAGGAAGAAGATTCTGTAGGTTCGACATTGCACATTTGGATCAACATCTTAATATTCAAGACAGTAAACCATCCAAGGTGCGGACGCAAAAGCCATTATCAAATACGCAAGAGGCTATGTTGTGCTGAGGTGGTCTACCCAAACAAGCTATACTTATGCGACAGTTTTTCGCCAAACAAAAATCGGTTGTTAGTTAACACCGTTTGGCGTGACTAAGTTGCCACTGTGCACACGTATTCACCCACTCCTCAATATAGGTTATCTACGGTTGTTATTGGACACCAGCGTGCGGTAAATAGCGCGTCCAGAAGTATGTCCTTAGCTGAGTTGGTGCCAATATGCTGGAGTGCTAGCGCTGCGTAGAAACGGTTGTATCGATCTTCATCATTCAATGCCGTTGTTAACATGGAGATGACTGGAGACGCTTGCGATCCAGATTTAGCCAGAGAAATGGCGGCGTTCCGCCGAACTCGGTAATCCGGATCTGCTAATTTCTGTCCTAGCAGATCAACAGTAGAAGAAGCAAACGAACCAATAGTCCCCAACGCTTCAATGGCGTTTCGACGCACCCACCAGTGATCATCATTGGCACGTTCGACTAAGGTCGGCACGGCATCTTTGGCTGAAGGCCCAATTTTCGTCAGGACATCGGCTGCCATCGCGCGAACCCACCAATGTGGATTTGACAGCACCTCAGTTAATTCTAAGACAGTTGGAGATCCAATGACTGATAGTTTTTGAGCTGCTTCACCGGCTGTTGGATTTGTACCGTGCAGGTTATCCGGCGTTTTGGCTATTGTTTCCTCAATGGAAGCCAGGGTTTCCTGTTGCATAGCATGAATCAGGTCCGGTTGGTAACTTCCGTTGTTGATCGAATTTGTGCCACCACCCAGCCAATTCCAAACATCCTCTGCCACTTCGTCTCTTTGATCACTCTCCCACGTTTGTTGCTGATGATCCCATGATGGTTGACGGGGTTCCTGCATCCGCGCAAACTGGAATTTGAGCATGTAACGCTTTTTGGCACTGCGATTTGCTGTGGCACGGTGCCAAGCATCAAAATGAACTAAGGTAACTGTGCCCGCTTTTCCACATAGCAATACCTCTGGTTCAGTAGCATGCTCTGGATCATCGTTGCTGACAGACTTACAAAAGTGCATTCCTGGTAACAGCGCAGTTGGTCCCATCTCCTCATTGGTATCTTGCGGATAGTAGAAGGCCAAAACCCAGTGGAAGCGGGGATGCCGGATATTATGATCAAAAACATAACAGTCCTTGTGCCATCGTTGACCACCACCACCAGGAGCGTTAAGATGGCAATGACGATGTGGGTTCATGGTATAACTCTCACCCAAAAGGCTGATTAAAGCGCCCTGCAAAACCGGGTGTTCAAAGACTTGCTGAATTTTGGGGACTCGGGGAAGGATGTTGTTTCCGACATTGCCTTCACCAGCAAACATCGATTCGATTTGCTGATAGATCTGCTGATGAAAATCAGATCCACAATCTACATGCAACTGCAAATAGCCATCGGTAATAAATTGCTGAATTTGCGAATCGTTAAGCAGGTATGCGTTGTCCATCTTTCTCACCTCTTAGCTGAGTTGGTGAATCAACCAATTTTTACTTGGTTGCAGATGCTAACACAACCGACTTGAACTGTCAATCGGAAGTCAGTTAAACTGATGACAAAATCACGCAGGCATTCTTAAATTAAAGGGAAAATAATTAATGAAGATTAAAGAAATACAGGCGATTGAAATTGAACTCAATCCACAACCAAAGACACCCCCTCGCACGTCAACTCACGACAAAAATCTGATTATGAATCGGCCTATCGATCGCTATCCGAAGCCTGGTGCTGATGGTGGTTGGAAACGCCCAGCTTGTATCATCACAGCTGAAGATGGAACCTGGGGATTTGGCATTTCACTTTTCGGCAGTCCTGTGGTCTCACTGATTAACACCCTCTATGCACCAAGACTGATCGGTGAAAACTGCATGGCGATTGAAAAACTGTGGGATATGATGGTACGATTGTCAACCCCCTTTGGGGCTTCAGGTTTAGCCAGCTATGCCATCAGTGCGGTCGATTGTGCCTTATGGGATCTAAAGGGCAAGATCTTGCAACGTCCTGTTTACGAATTGCTGGGCGGTCCACAGAAAGAGAAAATCCTCTGCTATGCTTCCGGTTTCGATCAAGGATGGTACATGGAACTGGGTTTCAAAGCCACCAAGCTATTCTGTCCATACGGGCCTGAACACGGAATGGAAGGGCTAAGAAAACTAGAGGAAGTGGTGGCTAATACACGTCAACAGATCGGTGACAACATCGAGTTGATGTTAGATGCGTGGACTGCTTTCGATGTGGAGTTCACCGTGCGTTTAGCCGAGGTTCTGAAACCGTATCGACTTAAATGGATAGAAGACTACATTTCGCCCGAAGATCTGGGAGGTTACCAATCTGTCCGGCAACGAATTCCCTGGCAAACATTAGCTACTGGTGAACACTGGTATTTACCAACTGTCTTTGCCACCGCCGCCAGCCAGCGTCTAGTCGATATTTTTCAGCCCGACGTACTATGGTGTGGCGGCATTACTTCTGCTATGAAGATCTGCCACATTGCTCAGGCCAACGGCATCTCTGTTATTACGCATGCTGGCATGAACTATCCGTATGGACAACATCTAGCTTTTGCCATGCCAGCTATTACATGGGGGGAGCGCTCTGAAGGCGTGTCGCCACCAGGTGTGCCACTGGAAGAAATGGTCAAGTTGCCTGGTACAGCCGTTATTCAAAATGGGTATCTAGTTCCATCCAATGCACCTGGATTTGGGTTGGAAATCGATCAAGCGTGGATCGAACACGTATCTCGATGATAAAACAATCTAACATAGGGCAGAGAATTAAGTTATGGACGACAAAAAATCGGCCTCATCTCCAAACGTGATTTGGATGTTTGGAGATCAACATCGGGCACAAGCACTGAGTGTGATGGAAGATCCAAATGTGCAAACCCCTAATATCGATCGATTAGCGGTCTCTAGCCGAACTGGTATCGCGGGTTCGCCTTTATGTTCCCCATTTCGGGGATCTTTATTGACCAGTCAGTACCCACATCGCTGTATCCCCGGTCACGATATTGCTTTGCCCGACGGGATGCCGACAGTAGCGACAGCCTTCGGTCATAATGATTACCAAACGGCTTACATTGGGAAATGGCACGTGGATGGTGCTACTCATCGCCCATCCGATACACGTCCAGCCTTTCAGTATGTTAATCCAAACCGTCGAGGTGATTTCGATTACTGGATCAGCTATGAGAACAACAACAGCCAATACGATTGCTGGGTGCATGGTCACCATGAAGACGGAGCACCGATCAAGTCCTATCAACTTCGCGGCTATGAAACAGATGCCTTGACAGATTTATTAATCGAATACCTGCGGAATCGAAGTTTGGATCAACCGTTTTTTGTCGCTTTATCGGTTCAGCCGCCGCACAGTCCTTACGTTGCCCCACCTGAATTTATGGAGCGACATCGACCAGAGACAATTCAGCTTCGCCCAAATGTACCAAAGGTCAATCGCGTTCAAAAACAAGCCCGACAGAGTCTTGCTGGGTACTACGCCATGATCGAAAATCTGGATTGGAATGTTGGGCGCATTTTGCAGACACTTAAGGATACAGGATTAGCCGACCAGACAATTATGGTCTTCTTTTCCGATCACGGTGATATGCACGGATCTCAGGCACGCATCCTCAAATGCGTGCCGTGGGAAGAATCGATCCGTATCCCTTTCCTGATTTATGGGGCAGGTATCGATACAGGTTTGGATGATTATCCTGAACTGATCAATCATGTTGATATTGCGCCGACCACGCTTGGTCTTTGCGGCATCGATGCGCCAGAAAACATGGTTGGCGTTGATTACTCCGGCTATTTTGTGGCGGATCGACAAAAGCCGGTCAATCCACCCGACTCTGCTTTTTTGCAGTTGGTCGATCCGGGATGGATCTATGGCTTCGCCTCCGACCGAGAACGACCTTGGCGTGGGGTAATCACGAATGACGGCTGGAAATATGTGGTGTTGGAAGGACAACCCTGGTTAATGTATAATCTCAACTGTGATGCCTATGAACTGGCCAATCTGGCGATGGATGGCCGATTTAAACAGGAACGACAGTATCTTCAGAACAAACTGATGAATTGGATTACCCATACGGGGGATATTTTTAAATTACCGGAGATCTAACTATAAATAACTGGCGGTCGATAACGGAAATCGAGCAAAAACGGAGGATATGCATGAAGATTACGGAAATCGAAGTTCACGAGGTTATGCTCGAATACCAAGATTTTTTAGCTTACCAATTCAATCACTACTATGGTCCGACAAAGCGGACAGTCTACATAGTACATACTGATACTGGGTTAGAAGGCTTGGGCGAAAGCGGTGGAGCCGAACCACTGGAAGTTATCGAACAGTATATCGGGACCAACCCGTTCGATTGGATTGGTGACGAAACGTCATTAGGTCTTGGAACAGCCATGTATGATTTGATGGGCAAAGTGGTTGACGTACCGGTTTATAAACTCTTTGGACAGCGCTACCGTGCTTGGGTTCCGGTTGGTAGTTGGACGGTTTCAACCGATCCAGCCCGAATGGCAGAAACTGTCGCAGAGTACGCGTCCCAAGGTTATACCTGGATGAAGTACCACCTATCCCCTTTTGAAAACGTGATTGACCAAACAGAAATGATGGAAACAGTTGCACCAGAAGGTTTCAAAATCCACTATGATTTGACTATGGGGGGGACTGACGATCACATTCCAGAACTCTTGGAAAAACTATCTCAATATCGGATCGCCGGCTGTTTTGAGGATCCGCTACCCGGCGAAGATATTGAAGGGTATATCGAACTCCGTCAGCGTTCGAAACTTCCAATTGTACTACACCATTTCCCCATGGGTGCAACTTACGAGGTGTTGTTGAGGCCAGCTGATGCTTATATGCTGGGTCATGCCAAAATTGGAGATGCCATTCGTAGAGCCGGTCTGTTTGCTGCTAATAGCAGTCCGTTTATGTTGCAAAACGTTGGTGGCACCATCACCCGGACCATGACTACGCACATGATGTCTGCTTTTCCATCTGCCAATTTCCATTTCTTTGGTGATACCGAAACATGGAAAAGCGACGTGGTCAATGAGCGGCTGGAACCGATTAACGGTTTTGTGCGTGTTTCAGAATCACCAGGGTTGGGTCTGACGTTGGATCGTGAAGAATTAGAACGGTTAAAAAAACTGAAGTTACCCGATCAAGAAAAGTGGATTATCAAATCACAATTCAAGAACGGAACTCGTATGAATAATATCGCCGATCCCAATAACTCGATTTTTATGGTTCGTCCTGATCGCAAACGACTGATCCCGATGAGTTACGATGCACCGATCTCAACTGAATATTGGGATGATGATGGTACCTCGGTGTACAAAAAAATGTTTCAGCGCATTGAGCAAGAAGGAGTAGTACTCGAGTGAGCCAACCACCAACGGCAGAATCTCTAATCCAATAAAGTCAGACATCCTGATGAAAAGTAATTGGCTCTTTAACTGCAAGACGGATTTATTTCTGCTCGGTCTACCGGTGTGGTTATGTTGGATAGTCTTTTTTCTCTTACCTGATAGCTTGAACTACATTGACGTACCTCTTTGGGTGTGGGTTGTTTTTATTCTGGGCATAGATGTCAGCCACGTATGGAGCACAATTTTCAGGACTTATCTGGATCGGGAGGAATTTTCCAGGCACAAATTGACCTTATGCCTGACACCAGTTATCGTACTTGGCACCTCTTTTGGTGTTGCGCTTCTGTCTTTCCACTGGTTTTGGCGTATACTGGCCTATCTGGCTGTTTTTCACTTTATCAAACAACAGTGCGGTTTCATGATACTATATAAAATAAAGTCTGGAGACTTCACCAATCAACAGGTGTTGTCGGACAAGAGGGTAATCTACCTATCCATGCTTTATCCATTAGCGTATTGGCATCTGGTACCAAGCCGAAACTTCAACTGGTTTATTAAAAACGACTTTATTTTTCTGCACCAGTGGTTTCAGCACAGCCAGTTAATGTTGATGCTCAGTATAACCAATATTTTATATTGGTTGATCATTTTGGCATGGATTGGCCAGGAAATATGGATCAAGCGAAAAGCAAGGATAAGCATCAGTACCGGCAAAATAATATGGGTATTGACCACTACTGCTAACTGGTATTTAGGCATCATTTTTTTTAACTCAGATCTCATTTTTTCGGTTAGTAATATTGTTGCTCATGGTGTTCCCTACTTGGTCCTAATCACATGGTACGTCATCAAGAAAAAGGATCTCTTGCGTCAAGTATCCTTGCGTTATTGGATCTGGAGTCGTTGGATCCTCTGGATCGTTGGCGGGAGCCTACTACTAGCGTTTTTTGAAGAATACGGGTGGGATCTATTTTTGAATGGAGAAAGACAGAGCTTTTTTTCTTACTTTCTGCCGTATCCTTTTGAGCTATTAACAAATCCTATCGGGCAGGCGTTAGCTATGGCCATGCTATCGTTACCACAAATCACCCACTACATAATCGATGGCGTTATCTGGAAAAACAATAAAAAAAATCCATACCTGAAATCGATCTTAGGCATTGGAGGCAAGCAATAATCAGTTAAACTGTCACAGTTTTCTAATCAAGGAACGTGGTGTTGAATGGATTGATTGAGTTTGTTTTTGGGTGCAAGATAAACGAATAGAAAACAGAGAAAAACAAGGAAGCTATGATAGAACTAGAATTTGATTTTTCAGGTAATTTTAGTAAAGGATCGGCATTGGTTAAATTAGGTAGTGTCATGGATACGAGAGATAAGTTTGGGTATATGAATGTGAAGCAGCGATTTAGGAAAAGAGGAGCAAAAAGCATATTACGGCAACACTGCTTTAGTTTATAAAACTGAGTTCAGCAAAAAATCTAGAATGAATGTCGGTGTTAAGTTGAACTTCCTAACAAGAACAGTTAAAACTAGCATTAGTATAAATGGTACTATTGGTTGGAGACATTAGCATAATGCACATCCATAAGATAGCTGACGCAACATATCATCATCGTCAGTCCCCACTGCGGTTTGTACTGATGTTAGCCATTTTGTTCTTATTTATAACCCTCATTTGTGTAATTAGCGGTTTGGATATCTCAATATGGTTTCTTATACTGGTTGGATTGACTTTGGGGATCTTGTTTTGGGGTCTGACTGTTGAAGTCAATGAAGATATTGTATAGTTGTCTTTCGGCTTCGGTATTCGCCTGACACCGCACAGTTGGATGTGGAACATTCCCGAGCTCGGCGCTGTAGAACTGACATCCCGTGACAGCAAGAAGTTTCGTATTGGAATCGACGAACTAGAAGCGTTGCTTGACGCACTAAAGGCATAGCGTCAGCAGTAGGATTATTGTGTTCTAAGCCCCATTGCTTTTGAAGTTTAAGGCCTTTTCTTGTAACTACATAATCTGGTGCAGGATTGAGTATGGGCAGCTTTTGTGGATCTATCAGGAGGAAAACAAACAATGAGGATTGGAATAGCGAGTCTGTGGCACGAAACGAATACCTTTGCCATGGAACAGAATGATTCTATGGAAACTGTTCATATACAGTGTGGAGATGCATTGCTCCCACAGGGATATGTCAGGAGCTTTATAGGCGGTTTCGTCGAAGGTGCGAATCACCCGGATGTGGAGCTAGTTCCCACCTTGGGGATAGGTTTTTCGCATGGGGGACTTATTCACGCCAAAGTATATGAACGCTGTCGCAGCATGATTATGGATGCCTTACGGGAGGCAGGGCCTTTGGATGGTGTCTACTTCGCTTTTCACGGAGCGATGGTAGCGGAGACACCGTATATCGATGCCGAAGGTAAGCTTGTGCAGGAGGCTCGTAGGATTCTGGGGGATATCCCCATGGTAGGCACTTACGACTTTCATGCCATTATGAGCGATTTTGAAGTCGAATCTCTTGTTCCGTTTCCTCACAACACTAATCCTCACATTGATGGCTATGAACGAGGATTGGAGGCAGCGAAATGTCTGCTCCAGATGCTAGACGGCACGATCCAACCAGTCACACACCGAGTCTTTGTACCTGTTATCGGGCCTAACATCGGCCAGAGTACCTGGTCACATATTCCTGTGGAAGAGGAAAGACTGTTGCTACATCAGCTGAACCTCAAACGTGAGGTACTAGAGGAAACGCCACGGGTTATCAATATCACTATCTTGGGCGGCTATGGCTACGGTGACTCGCCAGACACCGGGATGTCAGTTGTCGCAACAACGAACGGTGACGCAAAACTTGCTAAACAATTGGCTAATGAGCTAGCCAGAGATCTGTGGACACAGCGCGGAGAGTTACAAAAAGTGCGACCAATATATTCCATTGATAAAGGTGTCAGAATGGCAATGAAGCGAAAAGAGACACCAGTCCTCCTGGTAGATTTAGGCGATGATCCTGGTAGTGCCTGTCCGGCCGATAGTCCAGCCATATTGGAAAGTTTGATCCGGAACCAAGCACGTGACTGCGCCCTCACAATCCGTGATGCCGAAGTGGTAAAGGCAGGCATCGCAGCCGGCGTGGGCGCGACACTCACTATGGATGTTGGAGGTAAAATCGACCAGCGTTTTTACCAGCCGTTGCAAGTGACCGGTGTGGTTAAATCTATAGATGACGGCAAGTACATAATCTGTGGCCCCACTCATGGCGGTTGGGGTCGTGAAGTCGTCAGGGAAACCTTTCGGGAAACCAGTGTGGGATCCAGAATAGTGCTGCGTATCGGGAATAAGATCGACGTAATCTTTTCTCAAAGACGAACCGGTAAGGACCGTGACTTTTTCAAAAGCGCCGGCATCCTTCTGGAGGAGAAACAGATCCTGGTGGTGAAATCTAATCAAGCTCACCGTGCCTCGTTTGATCCTGTAGTTGCCAGCACAATAGAGTTGAATACACCCGGTGTGAGTACTATCGATTACGCCAGCCTACCCTACCAATATCTATATCGCCCAATTTGGCCAATTGACTCCGATATGGATTGGGCACCTTCTGAATGAACCATCTCTCTTATCAACTTGCCAACGGTAGAGAGAAATATCATGATGCGATAAAAACTTGAGGGAGATCTACAGAGTCGGGCTAAAAAGCTCGTCCTTGATCAAGCATCCCTAACAGACCGAGATGAGGAATGAGAACTTAGAATTTTTGCCTGCCATCCTGACAATCAGACTAGGTGTCAATGGCTAACCTGAAAGGGAACAAAGAAAACCCACAACCAATTCCATGCCTCACTTAATGGACACCCAATGCGAAGAGACTACGCCGTGTTTTGGGATAAACTTGTAGGATAATCAATTCCATCAATTGGTACTGCAATTCCTGGCGAATTTTAAGGTAATCCGGATCTGCCACCAGATTACGCTGTTCATCCGGGTCTTTTTGCAGATCGAAGAGTTGTCCCCCTTGCTTTGGATAGATGGTGTAACGGTACTGATCTGTTCGAATCGTTTGTGCCCAGTCTCCCGGATTCACAGACCGGATGGCATTATAGCTGCCTCTGTAGGCCGCAGTTCGCCAATCACTCAGACGTTCACCTCGGCACAAGGGCAAGAGTGATTTACCCGGAAGCTGTGGAAGATCTTCAGCTTCCACCTTCAGATAGGGCCCCATCCTAGGCATCGGAGGGAAACTTTGATTTGCTATCTCCAGCACCGCTGGGCAAATGTCCTCCAGTTGAACCAGATCGTCGCATATTTGACCTTGTCGCAAACCGGGGCCAGTGACAATCAACGATACCCGAATGCAGGCATCGTAATGACGCTCCTCTTTGCCAGTGAAACCATGATCGGCAAGCAGTTCACCGTGATCCGATAGAAATACGATGTAGGTGTTTTGATCCCGCCCCTGCGTTTCCAGTAGATCCAAAACCTGACCCAGTTGATGGTCGAGGTGCATCAGGTCAGCAAAGTAGTTGCGCCGGATCAGTTGCCAATTGGGTTTAACAGGAGTTTTGCCGCTAAAGTAGGCTGGTGCATGTGGATCACTCTCCCATTCAGCTGGTACAGGACTGGGTAAGGTCAAGGGATCAATTCGATGGATGTAATCGGCCGGAGCGCAAAACGGGCTGTGAGGTTGAACATAACTGATATGCGCGTAGCAGGGCTGATCGATCGGAGTTTCTCGCAAGAAGTTCAAGGCATGCATGGTAATCCAACATGTTTGCGAAACCTCTTCTGGAAATGGTAAGGCGTACGCGCCTGGTGTGCTATCGGGAAATTCCGGCGTCGTCCAGTCGAAATTCTGGCGGATGGCTTTAATCCGATCTTGAAGGTTGCGTTTTCTGCTATAGGCGGCATATTTCGGAATTTCGGTTGGCCAAATTGTTGCCAATACCGCTTGGTAGTGTTGTGGATGCTCGGACTCAACCCAATCCAGCCATTCACCACCACGCGCGTCTTCGGTAATATGCGTGACGTCAAATCCATAACGATGGTAGTCCGGATAAAGACCACCAAAATGCGGATTCAGATGCACTTTCCCAAACGCACCAGTTCGCCAACCACTTTCCTGCAATGTCCGCATGAAAGTTGGCAAATCAGGATCAAGTTGGTATCCATTTTCAAGGACGCCGTGCCCTCTCGATGTCAAACCTGTTGCCAACGTGGACCTCGCCGCACAGCAAACCGGATTGCTGGTAATGGCGTTGGAGAAACTGGTGCCACCAGATTTCAGTCGTTGAATGTTGGGCAGATCACAAATCCCAGTCTCTGATATCTCCAACCATTTGGCAGCCAGTTGATCAACCATGAAAAAGATGATATTTGGAAACTGCTTTTTCTACACCATTATATGAGGAGGCCTGAAACTGGTCAAATTTCGAAGTTTGCAACTAATATATCAGAAGCAGGTAAGTCCATCAAGTCTTAGTCTTGAAATCACCTTGACACTATCGCTGGCTTAGCCCTTAGTTAGCCGTCATCTACATCCCGCTTGCCTAGTGTGTCGGTTCTTGTTATTATGATAGATATGATTATGACAAGGCAAGTCCATCCTCCGGTCGACAGAACCAATGGAAACGAATAAATCACCAACCGACTGGCCAATGCACCGCTATGATCCACAGATGACTGGTCGTAGCCCCCTAAAGGCTGAGATGCATAACGCGCCAGAAATTGTCTGACGATATTACCTTGGTCTCTGGAATAACCATCTGCTACTAACATCAGCCGCAGAAGAAAGTGCAACCATAGACCTACCCAAGACCGTTTTTGGCCAAGACTACTTGAGTTCCAAGGCTATCAATTGGGGATTGAAGAGACCACTCGTTGACATTGATGGACAAGGAACAATGATAGATCTACCCAATCAATCGGAGGTTAAACTAGTCAAACTGCTACCCGATCTTCTCGGGTTGCAACGTGTCGAGTTTGACAACGCTTTCAGTAAAGGTGCGGAAGAAAATCATGGCCGATTAATCGCTTATGATCAGGGCTCAGACAATCCGCGCCAAATCTGGCAAACAGAGCGAGTCAGAGATATGTACTCGCCAGTGGTTGCTATTGCTGATACGGACCTCGGTGGGCAGGATGAAATTGTCCTCCTAACCCATTACCATTTAGCAATATATGATGCCCTTACTGGACAGTTAAAAGACTGTGTTGAATGGAATGTGGGTCGTAACTACGGGCAACTAGATGTTATCGATATAAATGGCGATGGCAGACCCGATTTCGTGATTCAGGTAGATGCACCACCGCATCTGGAATTTATTCAAAATACAAATCAGGGTCTCAAACTCGTTTGGTCGCATAAGTATTTGGCTGACGAAGCTGACGTAGCCGTGCCAACCGACTTCCAACTCAACAACCTGCCAAATAGCGTTTGTGACTTAGACGGTGATGGCCGAATTGAGTTGGCAGTCAACATCCATGATTTCAAGGATGGCCAACGTTGGCACGCGGTGATTTTTGACATTATGACTGGTGAGGTCAAGTCGGATTTTGTTGATCGCTATCTTTGGGCAGTTGCCGACCTTGATTGTGATGGTTATTTTGAACTTTTTCTCAGCCATGCACCAAGTAAAACGGTTGATATACAGGCCCAACTGTTCGTTGAAACCTATCTCGGCAATGGCCAACTTATACCACGGTGGGAAAGCGAAACTGCTGGGCGATTCTGCATGCAACCATATTTTTTTCCCGATCATACCAACAGCGCCAGTTCTCGCGGGCCAGTCTGTCGTTCAACGGTTGTTACTGGTGATATTGATAAGGATGGGGATATGACGAGTTTTTTGTGATGATCGATCAACGGTTACTGGCTGTAGGTGGTGGTGACAACGGCTATCAAATCAACTTTACTGTCGACAGTCCATCTGAGCAACCACCAAGAGCCTTAACAGTTGAATCTTTGGGTAGTGGCAACCATGTGTTGGTGGAATTGCAGGCTGCATCAGGAAAGGTTGAAGTTGAAGGTGCGAAGGCTGAACTTCAATCACACTATCCAGCAGGAAATTTCCGGTCCACACCTACCGTTGCCGATCTAGATGGCGATGGTCAAAATGAAATTATCGTTGAAAACGCAGGAGGTTTTGTCGAAGTAATAAATCCGGTTGAAAGGTCAACCCGCTGGAAATTTACTGCCTCGGCTCAACCGGTTTGGGTAACCTGGAAAACGGAGCACAACCCCGTTCCAGCAGTTGATCTTGATGGGGATGGACGGAAAGAAATCATCTGTTGCGACGCTAGCAATGAACCGTACACCACTTTCTATGCGCTCCGTGCGGATGGGTCGGTGTACTGGAAGTTAGAACTGACTGGAATCGCACCACGTTTGACTGAGACGTTCAGCGTTGGATATTTTCGGGATCAAGGTTGGGATGTAATCGTTACTATTCAAGAAAAAACTCAACCAGAGATGATTTCCTAGACGGTAGAACTGGAAACGTGTTATGGCACCAGAAAACTTGGACGGATGACAATGATCGCCCATGGCCCTATCCCAATAGGTACATCTGCTTTGATGTCGAGGGGGATGAGTTCCACCAGATTTATGGCAGTTACGCCTATATCTACTATGTTCTGGACGGCAGAACCGGTATGCCAATTCGAAAACCTATTAACATCTTTCACCAAGTCTTTAACCGTTGGCAAGCCTATTTTAATCCTATTCCAGCAGATTATAATGGAGATGGTAACACTGAGTTTCTGCTGGCTTCAGAATCTTACGCCATTGTCGGAATTTCCATTGTTACACCTAACTGTGAAATATTATGGAAAAAAGCACTGGATAATGCTGTTGGTGCACGTAGCTTACAGGGTATTGGCGATTGCGATGGAGACGGGATTCCCGATATTGCTTTCTATCATCTCGACGGTCGAATCGCTTGCTATGACGGAAAAACCGGAGAGGTAAAATGGCAGGTTGAAGATTTACAAAGTCACAACAGTTACAGTACAGGGCATTTTGCTAGCGGTGATATCGATTCTGATGGATGCGATGAGTTCCTGTATCCACTGGGATCCAACGAACTGATTGCCATCGATCACCATTCCCCCAACCATATTTTGTGGAGAGCACCACTAGAATCGGAATCAGGAACCCCGATTCTAGCAGATGTCGATGGAGATAGGCTAGCTGAGATTCTGGTTTGCACTCAAGACGGTTTTCGCAACATATTAAAATGAACAATAATTAAAAACCGCTAACACTGTTTCGCAACATAATTAATTGGGAGAGCTTGACCTTGGTTAAATGAGAACAGAAAGGAGAATCCTCATCTTTAGTATCATTAGTTTGTGGTGTCTCGGATGCACGCTACCACCATTGCTGACAACAATGAGTTAAACTTGAAACCCAATTCTCAGATGCAATCGGTTGTAACAGGTGAGCTGACAATAATCGATCTACCTTTCAATCTATTGCAAGGTGGTCGCTTCCCCAGTATGAATCAATCTTTAGCCGTAACCACGGGAATCTATGCCCTATTTCACTCTGCCATTGGTCACCTGTGGACACAGATTAACTGGGGACCATATGATACTTTGATTGAAAAAT
>DTUY01000091.1 GCA_012963885.1 Candidatus Poribacteria bacterium
TGCCATATGAAATTGAAGTTCATAAAGAGCTGGACATATATATGAATTTTGTCACCGATCGCCCTTTAATGGAGGGTTTGGAGACAGAAGGATGGATTGCATGTCAAGCTGGAGGTCAGGAGTTTTTATCCAATCGGATTGAATGTATACTATAGAAGCGTAGTACTAAATTAGATTGAATTGACTGAACTTGTTGGAGCTGACGGTTTTATTTTTCTGCCACTTTGGCCTTCAAGGCAGCTAGATCATCATCAACATTGGTTTTAGTCTTAAGAGCGGCAAATTCAGCTTCCAATTTATCTTCACCACTAAACTCGGCCGACATTTCGGCAGCTGCCTCAGCTTTGGCCTCATACTCATCTACTTTGGCATTCATGCGATCGAAAGTGCTGAAGGCGTTGTTTTTCTGCATACCAGAGATTGCATCGTGAATCTGTTTTTGTGCTTGTGCCCGTTTTTGACGCGCAACTAAAAGGTTTTTCTTCCGTTGAGCTTCCTCAATTCGGCGTTGCAGGTCCAGTAAATGATCTTTAAGCTGGTTAACGGCGGCCTTTTGTTTCTCCCACTGTTCCTCATAATCATTTGCCAGTTGCTGATGTTCGTTTCGGCGAACAAGTGCTTTTTTTGCCAAGTCTTCATTGCTCTTTTCTAAGGCAACTGTTGCCTTTCCTTCCCACTCTTCAGCTGATGCGGCTCCGTTTTTATATTCTCTACCAAGGCGTTTTTCGTCGGCTATAGCGGCTGCAACTCCCTGTTTGGCCTTTACAAGTTGCTCGTTCATGTCTGTGAGAATTTGGCTTAGCATTTTCTCCGGATCTTCTGCTTTGTCAAGTGCGCTATTGACATTTGCTTTAAAAATTGTGGATACACGATCGAAAATTCCCATTTTGAAAAACCTCGTTAGTATGATTTACTTTGTTTTGTTTATGACTTTGATTGTATTAACTTTTGGTACATTATTTGAGATATTCTTCTAATAGATCATAAGCATCAATAACGTTAAGTGCTAGTGCATCAAGCGTCAGAAGTAATTCATTTTCATCGAGATTCTCTATTGCCAGACTATCCACTAGGACAAGCCGTTTGTCTTTTGGATTGTCCGAGTCAATTCCAAAACTGCTAGGTAGGATTTCCGTGTTTTCGTCCAGTATCTTCTCGTAAATTTCCTGAAGCTTGTTCTTATCCAGATCGTTAATGCTGCACAGATCTATGACAAACTCGATTTGTTCGTCAGTGATTAAGCCTCCAATGTTCAATTCATCGTTTTCTAGGAGTAAGACAGCACCTCGATCTGTGATATTGTATCCCTGATTCGACAGAAAGGTTGTAATTCCAACCTTTGTGTTTAACTTTGACATAAATCTACCTTAAAGAATTCGCATTTTGCTGCCATTTAGTATGCTAAATCGTAACTGGGCCAAACTAAAAATAACTTTCACGTTGCAAGTGAAATCAACCGATTCAATTCAGTTTTCCGCTGAAACGTGTGAGGGGCAAAATGTTGTTACGGGATTAGGATTAACGATTACCTATGAGTTCTTGTTCCAAGGAAAGACTATAGTCGAGTAATGCGTTAGCATAAATTGCATTGTGGAGTCCGTAACCGCTATCCCCTTTGACCATATCATAGTTCAGTTTGGCCTGTTTATAATTCTCGTCTTCCCGGTCATTTGCCTGATCTAAAATCGCTTTTACAGCTTGCATCTTTTGTTCGATCTCTGTCCGGTATTTCTTGATCTTTTGGTCCATATCCTCGTGACACTGTTTGCAGGTTGAGAAGTTTGCCTTAAAAGTGTGTCCGCCATGTTTGGCAATTGTTTCCGAATCTTCCTTGGCCATGTGGCAATGAACACATCGTTTTTTCATCACTTTTACGTGTGGTGAAGGCATTCGTTTCACTCCAGCACCTTCGCGTCCCAAAAACATCTCTGATTGCGATTGATGTATAATTCCGGCACCAGCGCATCCACAATCCATTTTGTGACATGAAATGCATAACGACTTTATTGATTTGGTCAGATAATCTTTGCGATGGCTCCTGTGCGAATGACAGAGTGAACAGGAAACCGCGTTAACAGCCGTTTTAAGTGTTATTTCCTGCTTTTCCCCCCAATTCCTGGTTGGATCGTCATAGCCCGCAGAATGGCATGACAGACAGGAATCCCGGGTTTCGTATGGCCCTTCAATCAAATTGGTTAAGGCGTGTTTGTGGCCTGAAAATTCCCATTCTTTATAGGCAACCTCATTTCCATGACATGTGTAGCATTTTTCGGCAAATGGACTATCAGTGTGAGGCTCTACCTCACTGGTGCCGATTTGTGCGGCGATTACTGTCAATGTTAAAGCTGCCATTAAACTTAAGAGCACAACCATTAACATTGAGAAACTGGGAAAAGTATGGTTTCGCATTTTATGGCAAACCTGAAATTTAGGATACTACTTACAACAGGATATATTTAAAGCGCCATTGTTGTCAATTAAAAATGTCAATTTTTCAGGCCGACATAATGCTTGAATCAAACGGTCCTGGTGTGATATACTGCCAGCCAATGAACATCACATAGTATTAGATTTATGTAGAAGGCGGAGTCTACTTGAGATGTCATCAGATGCTCTAGGATTAATTGAGACACGTGGGCTTGTCGGTAGTATAGAGGCAGCAGACGCGATGGTCAAGGCAGCAAATGTCGTTTTAGTTGGAAAAGAACAGATTGGCGGTGGATTAGTCACTGTCATGGTTCGTGGGGATGTTGGGGCAGTAAAGGCTGCAACAGACGCCGGGGCCGAATCAGCAGCAAAAGTAGGCGAAGTGATTTCTGTTCATGTTATTCCTCGTCCGCATGCTGAAGTTGAGGCTATACTGCCACGGTCAGTACAGCGGGAAGAGAAAGCCTTGACTCTGGATTTTTCAGCCAGCGAAGACGAAGATTCTGCAGAATAAATCCTTCGAATTGGAGATAACCGAAATTGGATCGGCTGGTTGAGCAAATCTCCCGACAAGTACTTGAACAGCTGAACAACGAACAGCCGAACGAAGATCAGGCGTGTCATGGATGCGCCATGCGGTCATGCAGTACAGCCAGGCGGGCTTGTGATCAAGCAAGGTTTGATAAAAAAGTGCCAATTGGCGTTTCTGCCAGGCATGTGCACGTCACCCAATCAGATTTGGAGATTTTATATGGTGATCGTCATCGACTTACGGTTTTAGCACCTTTATATCAACCGGGAGCTTTTGCTGCTAAAGAAATGGTCACTATAGTCGGACGCCGAATGCGGGCTATCGAAGGGGTACGCATTCTTGGCGGAGTCAGAAGTTATTCACAGGTTGAGGTGGCTCCTACGGATGCAATCCGTTTGGGATTGCATCCGCCAATCCGAGATTCAGGGGATTTAAAGGGAGCTGAGCCAATAACGCTTGTCGGACCTCATGGTTCCGTTCGTCTTGATGAAGGTGCCATCATTGCCACTCGACACGCCCACATGACTCCAGAAGAAGCGGAGGGGTTTGGTGTAAGCGAAAGCGATCGGCTGAAAGTGCGCATTGTTGGGGAGCGATCGCTGGTATTCGAAAATATTCGTCCAAAGATTCATCCGGATTATGTGTTGCAGATGCATCTTGATACGGATGACGCCAATGCTGCCGGATTACGTGGTGGTGAAGCGGTTGAGTTATTAGAGGATTTATAGGACAAGAGCGTGTCGATGGATCGAGGGGCATTCGGAACGTCGAATCAAGATCAGAAGAGAATTCTAGTTATATTTGGAGCGACTCAGGTCAGTATTGATCAGCCGCTGGCTCAGATTCAAATTTGTATTGAAGAAGGATACGATATTTTTGTCATTTTATCTGATCTGGCGGAAAAGATTTTTCAAGTAGCCGAAATTAGAAACGTTTGTGGTATTGACCGTGTTATTACCGACAGTGAGGTAGCCGACCTCAATTTTTTTCTCAATGGCTTCTGCTTAACGGTAATCGCTGTCTTATCGCAGGCTATGTCGTCCAAGATGGTTTTGGGCGTTGCTGATACTCCATCTGTTTTTTTGCCGATTCAAGCCTTAGCGCGCGGTGACCGCGTGACGGCAGTGTCAACTCAAACGCCAAAAAAAACGTCAAGGTTGATGGAGTCCAAATCAGTGCATCCCCAATTGCTAGATCTTGGTATTGAATTGATAAGAACAGATCAGATTGCCGATCTGATTATGAGCGATGGGGCACGTGCTTTTTACACAGGATCTCCAAACAACCAAAAAACCGTAATCACTGCGTCGGCCATAGATCGATTGTCATCAACAGTGAGTGAGTTAGTTTGTCCAGGAAACTCTCTGGTTACACCGCTGGCTAAAGAAATCGCCGAGCGGAAAAATGTCACCCTTTTAATTGGCACATAGGAGGTTTTAAAATGAGATTCCAAATTCTTTCCATTATAATCACCATTTTCTTGTTAGTTAATATAGCGAACTTTTCAAATGCCGATTACGAATACGATTATTTCTCGGACCGCTTGAGCCGTGAGTACCGCGATGCGGAAGATCTTGAGGATTGGATCGAACGTGGAAACTCAACTGTTACAGCTAGCCCTCAGTTCCCTAATGGTGTTCGATTGTCAGCTTGGGAAAGCGAATACAAGGATGATGAGAGCTATGAGTTTGCTATCGTAAGCGCGTTATACTTGTTCTCTATACCAAAACAGGCTCAGCATATAGAGATTACTATACGTTATCGTGGTGAACCAGGGAAATCTCATCTGGAAGATTATGAAGAGGTCGCTGGGCGCGTCTGGATTCGAAACACCAAGCGAGAGATGATAGAACGGAATTATGATGATGAGCATGTAAATGAGACACTTTACGGTGATACTTTTGTTTTACGTGCTAAACGTAGGGCGGAGACAATCAAGATCGCAGCGGTAGGCCATGTCGATGGTGATGAGATGGAACTGCATGTTGTTGTTGACGGTGGTGGTCAGCTTGACGTTGAATCAATCAGTGTTTCGACTTATCGTCACCGACCCGAAATCCGTGTCGAGCATCGGTATGTAAATAGTTATCATTGGTCGCCATGGCACCGCTACACTTACCTCTATTTCTACGATGGCCCGCTATATTACAACTATCCTGGTCGCTATGTGCGTTGGGATTTTCCATTTGGTGATCGATCCTACTTTCTTATCCGACACTCTTATAGCTCATACTACGGTAGATATTACCGTCGTTATCCGGAACGTCACTATTATCGTGCTTCTCGAAGAAGCGTTCCTGTGCGTGCGCACCGTTTTCGAGGAACGGGTACGGTCAATCGGTTTCGATTGAGTCGATGGACGACTGATCATCAACAGGTTCGTGTCAAATATGTTCAATCGCGCAAAAATAAAAACGATTCCCGTATTGATCACACACAGGTGCAATCAAATGTTAGGATGGTTGTACAGAAACACCGGGATAATTCAGAGCTTTCAGACCGCGTTATCAATGAATCTAGCAGTTTAGCCAAACGGAAACGAGCCGTTTTGCAACGGCAACCCGCGCGTGCTTTTGGTACCTCCATCAGACAGAAGCGGTATACTGATAACCGAAGTCGTTTTACGAAGGGTATAAGTGCTACCAAAAGACGGAGACCCGATCTTTCAAGTAGGACACGAATTTATAGCAGCCGATCCAACACGACGAGTCAATCCAGCATGCAAAGATCGGTGTCTAGTCGAAGTAGGTCATCGTCGAGTCGAGGTAGCCTTGAAAGGCGAAAGAAGTCAACTGAAGTCCGTAGCCGTCCCTCATCAGGAAACTCTTCATCTTTGCAAAAAAGGAGGGCAAGTAATTCAAGCAGCCGTAATAAAGATGGCGATGATGAAAAGGATCGAAGCCGCACCACCAGTAGAACGCAAAGGCGAAGGAAATAGCCCTCAGCATAGTCAATGTTGAGGTTGATTAATCCATTGATAGCTTTCGTTTGGAATTAATGGTGAATAGGAAATACACCTTGTATTTTAGGTTGCTGACTTTTGCTTTTCTGTGTGTGATTTTTTTTGTGCAGTTTGGAGCCACCCAATCCGAATCGAAGAGCCCAGAGAAGGAGATACTCCTTATTTCCCCCTATGGGGCCGTTGCTCGATCTGCTATAATTCCTGGGTGGGGGCAGTTTCACGCACATAATTATCTTCAATCGGTTTTTTCCTTCTTTGGTGTTGGTACTTCATTAGCAGGAGCTGTTGTAACACATTTTTCATTTCGAGAGGCATACGATAAAGAGTACCTGCCTATTGCGTTGGAGAACCGCAAGTCAAAAGAAGCGCTTGCGGCTTACGATCGGGCCAACCAAAAGTACCGAGTTCGGCAATTTTTTCTCTATACAGCGGCTGGTATTTGGGCTTATAGCATTATTGATGCTTATGTCGCAGCTAATCTTTATAATGCTTCAACAAAGTCACAGCTTATCATTGAAGACAGCAAGGCTTTTGAACAACTTGGCGTTAAATTTGATCTCAACCAAGATCATATTTCTTTTAACTTACTCAAACAATTTTGAAAGATAGTTACCATTAGTGAGGTTTATTTGCGATATGCTGGAATCTTTCGCGCAAGTACTTTGTTTATTGGCAATTTCGGTCCTGATTTTTGGATGTGGTGATGTTGATCCCGTTGATGTTCCACTAACAGGAGAAGAGCTAACTATAGTTGCCGTTTTGAAAAAATGGCGAACAGGTTATGAAAACGAAGACGTTGATACTTACATAAGTACTTTCTGGGCTGATGGCTTTCTCTACACCTCGGATCTCGGAACGGATGATAAAACCGATGATGTCGAATTTACAGACATTCGTGAGGAGAGAGAATCAGCAATCCGTGTTTTCTCCAGATACCAAGACCTAGAAATTGAACTCTCTGAACCCCCTGAGATTATGTTTAACGAAGATAAAACCAGAGCTGAGGTTAAAAATCATTATCGGATTCAAGGGTTTGTCGCTGATGGGGAGTCACTTGAGGGTGGGTATACGGGTTGGTATGCTGAAGGAGATAGTAATTTTGTTTTCGAGTTGAGGGAGAATCCTGCAACTAAAAAGAAGGAGTGGCGAATCACTGAATGGTGGGATGAGGCTTTCAGTGAAGAAGAAATTCGGGCCGCCAATAAGCTTTAGATTTGGTAGATATCGATGATGTCGATGCCTCCAAAAGAGGTTCACCTACGTGACTATTTATCTGTTCTCAGGAAGCATGATTTTTTAATCTGTTTTACTTGCTTGATCATCTTGGGAACTGCGTTAGTCACTGGATTCCATTTGCCAAAAACCTACATCGCTTCAGCCTTAATACTGGTCATTGAATCTGCTCCCAACTCATCTGCCTCATCGGTGAACCTTTTTCAGAGTGTCCTTTCTGGTGGTATTGATAAAAGCGAAGTAGAAACCATCAACCAGCGATTTGCGACTGATTCCATGCTCACCCAAGCCATTGAGAATCTAGAGGATGCTAATCTTGCAGGTGTTAGATACCTGCCTCCCATCGGTTACTTAAAAAAGCATCTGACGGTTAGAAGCCGACCTGACACGCAATATATCGACATTTCGCTTTCTCTTACTGAAGAGCAGGGAGGGGAGAGGAACGCAGCATTGCTGATTAATCAGTTGGTCAATGATCTCCAGACGATGCGTCGGCAAGGGGAAATGGATCGTTCTGCTTATCGAAAACAGCTCCTTGATGAAAAACTGAATGAGTTGCTTGACGAGATTAAAAGCCTTGAAGAATCGGTATTTCAGTTCGCTCGCGAAAACGGCACATCTGCTGTCTGGCAAGCTCAACTGTCAGTACTCCTCGATCGGCAAACAAAGTTGCTTGATTTACAAATACAGACAATCAGTCAGTTGAAAGCGTCAGGTCTTGAACGTAATTATCTCCAAGCGGAAATTGAGAAATATCCTGATTTTGTCAAAACTGGTGAAACATCATCTAAAGATCCCACTAATTATGATCCAATATGGCTCTCTTATCATTCTATATTGATTGGTTTGGAAACCCAGAAAGTTGGTGTTGAAAGCCGTGTTGGTGAAACATCACCAGAACTAAAAACCTTAGACAATCAAATTGCCGATCTTAAAGCCAAGTTAGCGAAAGTTTCTGGTGAAAATTATTATGTAACCTCAACCTCACAAGGTTTTTCCCCCACACGCCTTAGTATTGAAAATCGATTGATTAATCTTGAGGCCAATATTCCCTTCTCACAGAGTCGTTTAGATGAAATTGAATCGGAGCGTCGCGTGTTAGACCTTCAACTTGAAAATCTGCTTAATCAAGTGCCGGAAAATGAACTATTTTTTGAGAAGTCACGTCGGGAAATTGATGTGATTCATGAACTTAGGAAGGAGATTTTTAAGCAGGCGTTGAACGCTGAGATTCTATTTTCAGAATCAAACTATTGGAATCGAAGTGCAAAAGGTAGATTGATAACAGGAGGAATTGAAGTCATTGATCCAGCAGTACCCAGAAAAATTGTCGTCAGTCCCCGAATTAAGCTGATTGGTGCGATTGCAGCCATCATCGGGATCTGCATGGGAATTTCGATGGCTTTAATTCATGAGTATTTCAATAGCGACTGAAACATTCTTATCCATAATAATTCCCTGATTTAGTTGACAATTTGGGTCAACTAAATTCTTCTTTAATAATCTCAGTGCTATCACCTTGAAATTGGCGGGCAGTTCTAGATCCTAATGCGTAAAGGTTATAGGTCCAACCTTGATACAAAAGCTGCACTCGATCAAGCTATCTCACACCACCAAAAAGGCAAACTTCGTCCAGCTGAACTGATATACAAGAATATACTGGAATCCCAACCAAGAAACGCGGAAGTTTTACACCTTCTGGGATTACTCGCTTGGCAGAAAAATAAGTGTGAAGCTGCAATTGATCTCATCAAACAAGCTACCCGAATTAAGCCAGAAAATTCATTGTTTTTACGGGATCTGGCTAGATTCCTGCATGATACCGGCTGTTTGAACCAAGCTATACAAATATATCAACAAGCGCTGAAAGTTGTTCCTGAAGATTCAGCAATAGGCAGAGAACTGGTGTCTGTCTTACATCAGGCAGAAGAGCCTGACGAGGTACTACAAGTCCTTCAGCATATAGTGGATACCAACCCAAGCGACACTGTATCTCATATTGAATTGGGTAACTTCTTGCAGTCGGCAGGTAGATTTGAGGAAGCAATTCGAGTCTATCAAAAAGCTATCAGCATCGATTCTAATGCCTACGCAGCATATAATAATTTGAGCGTTGCTCTGTGTAAGACAGCGAGATTTGACCAAGCCATTCAAGCTTGTCAGAAGGCGATACATATTTTTCCTAACTATTATGAAGTTTATGTTAACCTTGGTAACATTTACGAGGCAGTGAAACAGTTTGGCCAAGCAGTTGAATCCTACCAGAAAGCGATCAGAATTAATTCGGAGGTGGCAGGAGTTCATTTTAGCTTGGGTAATGTTCTTAAGGAAATAGGTAGACATGAAGAAGCAATTCAAGCCTATCAGCGGGTATTTCTCCTTAACCCTGATTATGCTGAAGCTCATTATAATCACGGTGTTGTTTTGCAGGATCAAGGCAAGTTTAATCAAGCAGTTGAATCCTATCAGGCAGCGATCAGAATCAATCCGGACTATGCCCAAGCATATAATAATTATGGATTCATACTGCATAAGCAGGGGAAGTTCCACGAGGCCATTCATCAATACCGCCACGCTATTGATCTTGATCCCACTATCGCTCAAGCACATACCAATCTGGGCATAGCCTTGTTGCTGACTGGACATTTTAAGAAAGGTTGGCAGGAATATGAATGGCGTCTAAAGACAGAATTATATCAACCCTACGCTAGAAACCTTCCACAACCTAGATGGCACGGTTGCGATTTAAAGAATAAGACTATTCTAGTTTGGGCGGAGCAGGGAATCGGCGATCAAATTATGTTTGTTAATGTATTTCATCTTCTGGCACAGAAAGCCCAAAGAATTATGGTTGAAATTGAACCACGTCTTGTCTCTGTCTTTCAACGTTCATTTCCTGATATCATTTTTTTCCCACAGCTTGATCCTCCCGATTCACGCGTTCTAGATCATTCTATCGACTACCAGATTCCAATCGCCAGTTTGGCCCAACATTTTCTGAACACTGAAAGCTCCTTCCCCAAGCGCAAATCTTATCTGGTACCATGTTCCGAAAAAAAACGACAGTTTAGGCATAGGTATCAAAAAATTGCTGATGGAAGATTGTTGGTTGGTATTTCATGGAAAGGAGGTAACAGAGAGAAAGAATCACGAACTATCCCGCTTGAACAATGGGCTGATTTGCTTGCTGCTGACAATTGTTGTTTCATCAATCTCCAATATGGTAATGTTACCGAGGAAATCGGGGAGTTTTCTGCGGCGACTGGTGTTTCTATCCACTGTGATAATCAGGTTGATTCCAGTCAAGATCTTGATGTTTTCTTTGCACAGGTTGCTGCTATGGATTTAGTTGTTTCTATCGCTAACAGTACCGCTCACATTGCTGGTAGTTTGGGCAAGTCGGCGCTGATTTCCCTCCCTTATGTTCCTGATTGGCGTTGGATGATCGACCGGGCTGACTCACTGTGGTATCCCGAAATTACACTCTTTCGCCAAAAGAGAGAGGGGGACTGGAGCAAGGCACTCCAAGAAGTCGCGGTTGCTTTAGCTCAGTTTACACTAACGAGAGGAAATTGTTAGTTGTTGTTTAAGATACCTGCATGATACTATGCGAAAATATTTTTGGATGTGGTTGCTT
>DTUY01000092.1 GCA_012963885.1 Candidatus Poribacteria bacterium
TAATAGATGATGGCATCTAATGCCTACTCAGCAACTAGCTTATCTAACCTAAATTGGGTTGACTCTTTTATTACAATCAATATTGGGGGCTTCTCTGACTGTTATATGCCAATGAAATGAAATCGATCACCAAGTTCTGTTTTCCAGTGAATACTCACGGTTTCCAGACGGCCCGCCAATTGCCCAGGTTCCACGGAAGAGCGACTGGCGTTTCAACGGCATGGCTTCGATCTTCTCATGACCGAGGTTGAGTCGGTGCCATTGAGCCCATATGGAATTGTAACAGTTAAAGACTGCGCACCGAGGATTGTCAGGATTGGTCCAGTCGTTTGCCGCGTGGATCAGGCTTTCAGTGAAGATGACTACCGAGCCTGCTGGACAGCTATATTCGGACATAGCGTCTCGTATGCTATCTTCCCAGGATGAATCGCTAATATTTGGTCGAAATGGATCTGGCCCACCATAGCTAAAAAAAGACTTGTGTGAACCGCTGAGAAAGGTGGTGCCGCCTTGTCCGGATTTTACCTCTTCAAGTTCCCACACTACCCGAGTCAAGCCGGAAAATATTTTATTCCCTGCTACTTGGTACCGCATGGGATTGGCTTGTTGTGGTGGACGTACAACATGCGGCATACCCATATCACCTCGTTGTGATTTTCTCCACCCAAATGGCCGGACAGTGGTGAAAGAACCCTCACATCGGAAACTATAGCAGTCATCCCGCATAAAAGGTTCCTCGGAAAGAATCTCGGATAGAATTCCCACGATTGCCGGATGATCCAGTAGCCTTTGGAGTGCCCCATCATAACTCTGCTTGGCACCGGCATAAACTTCAGCTTTCATCTCTTCGGTTTCCATTGCCGATAACACAGAAGGAATCAGAATCCATCCGTGAAGGTCAAAAAAAAACTTTTGTTCATCAGTCATAGGAACTGACTCACCAACAGGTTGACTGTTGGAACTCTCGATCGATGTAGTTGGTTCTGGTGTCGTCATTTTCTCTCCCAAGTTGGTTTTCTAAGGCAAACTACGTAAGACACAAGCTTATCTTGTCAGTACTGGCAAAAACAGTTCCAAATTATAGATTTGATTTCAAACTAATTTTACCATAACTTTGTTTCGAAATCATTAGCTTGATAACGAGACCAAGTTTGGAAAATTTGATGTAAGATTATCAAAGATCAGTCTAATTGCCGTTGAAAAAGTATACCCACCATCCGTCAACCATAGCATGCAGAATAGCAGGTGCCAGAATGCTTCCAGTCCGAATGTAAGCGAGTCCATAAAACCAACCAGCAATCGTGGCCAAAATTACATACGCCCACGGGATTGACCAATCCTTATCAAATAAATGAATAAATGCAAAAGGGGGATTTGAGTTGTTGATATGTGCTAGGCCAAATATAACTGAAGAGATCAAGAGTGCGGGCAGCTCAGATCTGTTTTCTTTCATTTGACCCGCCAGCAGATTGTGAATCAGTCCTCGAAATACAATTTCTTCAGGTAATCCGGTAAAGAGGAAGATTCCCAGCAAAATAATTGGAAATTTCCAGAACGGTTGCCATTCAGTTGTTTGGCGGATAAACGAGGAAGAAAACCCAATTGGAATAACGAAAAAAGCAACAAACAATCCAAGATAGAGACAAGCATATCTCCAATCACTTGCATTGGGCAGCAAACGGTAACCGATACTGTCCAATCCACGTATGACAACGAAACTAAAGATGATGCCATTAAGTGCTATCAGCAAAAAAAATGATATTCCTTTTTGCGGTGGTATATCAATCTTGGGAACTAAACCCAATTCAATAAAGAACCAAACAACAAGTATTGCTATCAGGTTGCGCCAGTTTATGTATTGTGGTGAGTGGCGGTCCCACCATAACAAAAGTGCTGGGAGAAACAAATAGATCAAAGGAATTATGGCATGCCAAATGGTAAGTTGATCTACCAAAGCAATGTATCCGATGGTCAGAATGTAAAGTGCAGCTAATGGAACAAGCGCATATAAAAGGTTTTGGCTGAACCACTGCCGCATATAGTTTATAACCACAACATCTGCCATGCCCATCAGAGAAAACATCAATATACCAAACAACAACAGGGATATAATCGTTTGTGAATTTATGGCATCTATTTCTGAAAGTAGGGAAGCAGAGAAAACAATCAATACCAACAGGGCAAATAGAAGATTAAACTGCGTTATTTTACTAAACAAAAATCTCCTCCGAACATATTATTTAGATATAATGATAATAACCTGCTCAATTACTAAGGAACAAGGATAATGATTTCTTTTGGAATCATCCATTTGCTCTACACAGATTCTTTTACGATGGCTTCAGCACACCACCAACGGAAGAGCAACATAGCAGAAATTGACACCTACACCAAGTCAGAGGGGGTAGATGTTGCGTGGGGAGCTGACTTAATCCGTTGTCTTATAAATGATGATCGAAATCGGGTGGTACTTGCCAGTCAATGTAAGCTGGAGGGATTTCAAGATGATACGCGTAGCGAGTATAAAGAACGTTCGGTTGTTCGAACGGAACAAGGAGGTCGCATAATCTTAACCGCGCCTAGGTTTCCTGAAGCTTACTTGGCTTTTCTCATTTATGATGGAAGTAGTGCAGAAAGGATTGGCCTGTATATTAACAATCAGCTCAAAGCTGTAGCTGTTGCCAATACCAACAACAATCGCAATCATATTTATACACTCGAAGATCCATATTGGTTTGAAGGTGGCGAGCAAATTGTTTTGCAGACCGGAAGTGGTAATGGAACGCATCGAATCGCTAAGATTCTTTTTTTGCATCAAAAACCTCTAATCTGTGAGCGGGAATATACCATTACCAATGTGCATACAGAACCGATATCTGTGGCAGATGGCAGTAACAGTGTCCGTATAACTTGGATGACCTCTTGGCCTACCACCACAAGCATTGAATATGGAGAAACTACAGATTACGGGTCAATTGCCGAAACGTCACTACCTGCTTTACAAAATAACCACCGGGTCATTGTGACTGGCTTGACCTATGAACAGACATATCACTATCGGATCATGGCTAAGCGACCAGATGGGAAATCAATCACAACTCCTGACTTGATATTTCAAGCTAGACCTTCAGCCGTTAAAACTGGAGACATCAAGAAGAACAACCTACCTCTACAACTCACACATTCGATGTCACTTCAAAATTGGCCAGTAACATCAGGAATTCCATTTCCTAAAGGAGAAATTGCGTCAGTAAAACAGATCCGCGTTCTAAACGCCTTTGGCCAGGAAATTCCAAGTCAAATCAAAACTCTAAGTCAGTGGATTGATGGTAGCATTAAATGGATACTTTTGGATTTTCAAGCTGATATTTTGGCCAACGAAACCATCCAGTACACACTGGAATATGGCACTGAGGTTCAGCCGAAGATCTTTGCCTCACAATTGAAAGTGGTTGACCGTGGGAATGAGATAGAGGTGGACACTGGTGAATTACAGTTTACTATCTACCGAAACCAGTCTTTTACTTCCCTTTTCCAGATCGAACTGACGGATACCGATGGCACCATTTACAATGCCTTGAGTCCTCCACATCGGGTGGAGATCCAGGAAATCGGTCTGTTGCGAGCTGAAATCCGTATAAATGGAGTTCACCGAGGAAAAGATGGACAAGAGTTATTCACCTACACTGTTGAAATTCATGTTTATGCCAATAAGCCCTATGCTCGAGTGTTCTATACTTTCGGCAATAACCATTATAAGAATGAATTCACGTCAATACATTCTCTTAACCTTAAGTTCCCTTTATCTGAAATGAAGCAGGAAGGAGTATATACCTTTGGGAACGAAATCAAAGATCAGGTTCTTTCCGGTAAATTAACTGCCGATGGCCAAACCGAATTGCACCAGGTATTCGACAATGTTTTCACACTAGGAGACGTAACCGGAAAGCGCGCTTCAGGCTGGTTGGATATTAGTGATGGGAAGCGAGGCGTTAGCGTGGCAGTTCGCCACTTCTGGCAGCAGTACCCAAAGAGTTTAGCGGTTGATAACCGTCAGATAACAGTAGGTATATGCCCACCCATAAAAGCAGACACGTATACCGGTTTTGATCCCCAAACACAGGATAAACTCTACTACTATCTTCAGAATGGAGAATACGCATTCAAGTTGGGAGTCACTAAACGCCATGAGCTGTTCCTACTACATCATCAAGGAGATCTTGAATCTGCTGATATTACCGCGCAAGTAACCGCTTTTCAGGAACCTCCTTTGGTCGTTGCTCCTTCAAGTTGGTATTGTCGTAGTGGGGCTTTCGGAGACTTAACACCAACTGAGACTTCCGCCTATCCAAAATATGATCAGATGATGAAGGAGAGTCTGGCGCGGTATCTTCAAGACCGTGAGGATAGCAAAGAATACGGGATGTTGAACTTCGGCGATTGGTATGGTGAGAGAGGATACAACTGGGGCAACATAGAATATGACACACAGCACGCGCTATTGGTGCAATATATTCGTACAGGAGATCGAAGATTCTTTGCTCCTGCTGAATGGGCAGTACGGCACAATATGGATATCGATACCGTTCACTACCATCATCAACCGTTTCGTGTTGGTGCACAGTATACGCATTGTATGGGACACGTCGGTGGATACGATTGGGTCGGATCGACAGCTATCCAACAGGGTGGTTTCAGCGTAAGTCATTCTTGGGTTGAAGGATTACTGGAGTATTACTGCTTAACCGGTGATAACTGCGCACGTGAAACAGCTCAGTTAATTACAGATCTATATAACACCCGAGATTTGACAAACTACGATTTCACCAATTGCAGAGTCCCGGGATGGCATCTGATCATGACTATGGCCATGTTTAATGCCACGAACGACCGCTACTACCTGAACGCAGCTAAGATCATTGTTGATCGGGTGCTGGAACGCCAAACACCAGATCAACCTCTAGTTGAAAACGGTCGTTTGAACGGTGGGTGGACGCGCTTAATGATTCCAGGACATTGTAAATGTGATCCGCCGCGTCACATTGGTAACGCCGGATTTATGGTGGGTATCTTGTTGGCTGGACTGAAAGCTTACCATCAGGTTACTGGTGACGAATTGGTGAAAGACTCGATTATCCGTGCTGCGTACTATTTATGCCGTGATGTCTGGGAGCCGGAAATCGTTGGTTTTCGGTATACCTCCTGTCCACATTCCAGCAAAGGGACTGGCAATTTCCGTAAGTTGCTCGGTATTGCCTACGCCTATCGTCTAACAGGAAATGAAGACCTCGGTGAGGTAGCAAGGAAGGGCGTCTTGGCCGGTATTCAGAATCTAAGTAGCTCAGGCAAAGGTTTATCTGCGCATAGTCGATTTGCTCCATATGTTCTACATGATTTGCAAATAGGAGACCTAGAATGGAGAACAAACAAATGGGAGTTAAGGGACTTGGACTATTGAGTAACTTGATTAAATTAATGAAATCAGGGCTAAGCGATAAAATTTGGTTGAAGTAAATTCGTTTTACAAGGTTATCAGCAAAAACCATGTCATAAGGGTTCAATGTAAGGATCAATGAGTGGTATCATCGGACATATGACCTATGCCATGCTAGGGCACAAGGCTATTGCAAAACGAAACCTCGCTGTGGCTAGGTTGATTCAGCATTACCAAGACAGCTATTTGGCTGGATCTTATCTCGGTGCTGATATTATGACACTTCCAGGAGGAGTATGCCCTAAATGCAATGAAGAATTTGGTTATGGTGGATCCGCTCCAGAAAAATGTCCAGATGATGGAACAGCAATTGTTCCCTATCAACTTATGTTTGATGGACTATCGTATACGCCAAATGATATTCACCAGATGTTCTATGGGCGGACACATCTGGTGTTTGGTTGGAATGCTAATCAAAAAGAATATATCTTAAAATGGAGCCAATTAACCGATTATTTTGTAGCGGTAGTCGCAGATACAATCGAGTTCTATCCAGAGAATCGACGAGGAGTAGCATATGTATTAGGCTGGATCAGCCATATCATTGGGGATGCATTGATCAAATCTGTTCAACCAGGACTGAACTTATATTTATTAAATGGCACCTACACACCTCAAAACCGACCAATTCAGGATTTATTTTCTTTTCATGAAGTTGGCCGCAAGGAACTTGAACTTAATTGGTCAAATCTTATGTTTAACCTGGTTGAAACTCCAGTGGAACCTATACAGGCCCATTTTATGCGTCTAACCCAACCAAAAGGTCAACTTGGAGCTCAGGTTCCTGAAGCTTGGGCTCCAGAATATCAGCAGTTGCTACACATTGTTATGACAGAAAATCGTCGGTATCAAAGAGTCCGAAATAATAGGTTGCTCCGGCAGATGGAGATCTGTAGAACATTGCAGGAATGGATGTGCGATAATGAACTCAGCAGAATTACTGGAGGACTATCATATCAACAGATGATTAAAATGGCAAAGGATGCAAACTTCCGTGCAGCTCTATCACAAATTGGCGAGACAATCAGTGTTTTTTTTGAAGAAATTGCCAAACGGGTACCAATACTGGGAAATGATGATTAAGTTGTTTCTAATTGCTATTAGCCAGCACCAAATAAACAAACGATAAGTTGATACAACTTTCAATTTGAGCCAAAGTAGTGGGGGAAATTGTACCTATATCTTGAGTTGCGTAATTAAAAAGAAGAACTTAAGGATGAAAAAACCGAACATACTTCTAGTTACGGCTGATGATATGAACTGGGATGCAGAGTTGGTGCCTACGGTTGCCTGGTCGAAGGCACCACACCGAACCTTGACCGCTTAGCTGAGTAGGGTATTCGTTTTGAACACGCTCACGTAACGATCGCGGTGTGTCAACCAAGTCGTTCTGCCCTGATGACAGGACGTTATCCTCATCGAAGTGGTGGAGAAGGGTTCCATCATTTACGTCAACCGGATTTGCCTATTTTCCCAGAGTTGTTGCGTCAAGCCAGTTACCGAGTGGGTATTTTGGGGAAGGTAACCCATTCGACGCCATACTCCAGCTTTCAATGGGATATGAACCACGATATGGTTGAACTTGGCATGGGGCGAAATCCAAAGGTTTACTATCAACATGCAACGACATTTATTCAGGATGCTAAGGACAGGAAACAACCTTTCTTTTTGATGGCCAATTCACATGATCCACACCGTCCCTTTTACGGGAATGATAAGACAGAATGGTACACCGATCAGCAACAGCCTCCAGCATCAGTTCCATCGCGCGTATTTTCTGCTGACGATGTCGAAATGCCAAGTTTTCTACCCGACCTACCACAGGTACGACTCGAAATTGCCGAGTACTATAGTTCCGTACGACGTTGCGATGACACGTTAGGAAAGCTCCTAGATATTCTTGAGGAAATGGGGGTTGTAGACAATACTTTAGTGATATTTCTTTCGGATAATGGTATGGCATTTCCTTTCGCCAAGACAAATTGCTATTTGCATAGCACTAAAACACCATGGATTATGCGATGGCCGGAACATATCAAACCAAATTCGGTGGACAAAGATCACTTTATTTCCAGCATTGACCTATTACCCACAGTCCTTGAGGCAACAGGGCTTGAATCACCACCTGACATAGACGGATTCTCCTTCCTACCTCTACTTTGCAACCAACAACAAGAAAGGAGGGATAAAGTCTTCACTCAATTTCATCAGACCGCTGGACGACAGAATTATCCCATGCGTTGCGTACAAACCAAGCAATTTGGATATATCTTCAACCCTTGGTCTAATGGACAACGGATTTTCAAGAATGAATCTCAGTCTGGGCGAACCATAAATGCTATGCGACAGGCATCTTCTGAAGATCAAGCTATTGCTAACCGTGTTCAGTTTTTTCTCTACCGTGTACCGGAAGAATTCTACCATTTTCAAAACGATCCAGATGCGTTACATAACCTGATTGATGACCCAGAACACACAGAACAAATAGATAACTTGCGGGCAGATTTGGAATCATGGATGCAACTCACGCATGATCCTGCTCTGGAAACATTCAGGAATCGGTATGTTCGCAATGCCCTCGAAGAATTTATCAATCAGACAACTATATTTCTTGGGAATTATGAATAAAACTTCTAGAACTTGACCGGATACAAAAAACACTTCTCAAATCATACATGATCTAATTCTCCAACGGCCTGAATACCACTGTCCAAGGCTTCAAACAGTAACGGCAATCGACTATTATCTACGCCTGCATATACCATGTTTGGTTCGGATCGGTGGAGGTTCTTATCATTGAACAGATAATTAATTTTGGGAATAGACATTGCATGACCCATCACCCTAATGAAAATTTTTTCAACTTGATTGGAGATGTCTTGATCGAAATAGAGGCTAATTGTTTTGATGGTCTCTGCAACAATTGCTTGAGCTCTATCAGTTATGGAAGCGAGGAGAATCCTCTGTGTGGAATCAAAACAGTAATAAGCTGTGAATATCCTGTAGCCCCCCTTTCTTCGTATCTGTGAAGCGTTATCTGTAAAACCCATAAAGTGAAGATCCTCAGTTAGGAACTCGTTTTGCCAAAACGGATCTGATTTGATCTTATCATTGAGGACAAAATTTATAATTAACCATGGTGCATATTCATTATTACTAAAGAGATGCCCATCTGGCGCAAAGACGTATTTTAAAGCGTGCTTTTGTCCAGCATAGATGACCTTTTGAGCCCGATAGACGTCGACCGTTTCGTTTTTGATATTTATAACTTGCACATCAAAGCGTTTACCTGTCTTGCTTATACTCCGGACTAAATGACTGGTTCTGATATTTTCCTCAGGTAATGTATCCGCCATTTTTTTTATGAAATAATAATTTCCTTCTGGTGGAGAGAATAAGCTAACGTCCTCAGTATAGTAAGGCCGGCACATATAGTAGTGAATTCCAGCTAAAGCCGAAACCTTATCAGCATCAGCCCCATAGTCGTCTTTCATCTGGTAATCTATTCCCTTTTTAAAAGAGGATGTTAGTACCAAAGATCTATGTAGAAATCCGGTAAAACTTATCTTATTTAGCAACCGTAATTTCTCGCTGATGAGTCGGGTAGGCATCTTCATTTCGGATAGGTAAGGGAACAATAGCTTGAGAAAATCTTCTTTCAATTTACCTTGTTCCAGAACCTGTTCCCTAAATCCGGTTTCGGTCAGCGTTTGGCTTTCGACCTGAGCCTCAATCAGGTACTGGCTATCGACAAAATCCCACAAACCTGCATTAGCATCATAGAAAATGACACCTAGCTTTTCTAAGAAACGCAAGGTTTCCTGACCATAGTAATCGGGATAGGCTAGATCATAGTGAGCACCCTGAGAGAAAATTTCTCCTGCATAAGATTGACTACTTGAACTTCCACCAAGATCTTCGGACAATTCACACAAGACGAAATCTCGGTTATGTATCTGACAGGCCGCTGATAACCCCGCCACGCCACCGCCAACCACAAGGTAATCTGTCGAAAAGATGTTTCCTTCAGGAAAGGATGCACTCTCAAAGATCAGGTGCCCTAACTGCATATCCGATTTTATCGATATATCATAGGCCTTTGAGCCCGCGGGATTACACGATTGCGTCAGAATTCCGGTTAGCGCAAGTGAGGAAAGCCTGAGAAAAGATCGGCGATTCATTTGATTACGAATCTAAAGTCAATAAATCCGGCAAATTACTAGCAATTCCGGCAATGTCATGTTGAACGATCTTACGAATCTCTTCCGGTCGCTCCTCATGCCATATCATGACTTTGAGTCCTGCCCCAGCACAGGTTTTCATTAGCTCATCAGTCAACAATACGTGCGGGGACGGATGGCGTTCCCAACAGAAATGAATTATATCTGCCTTCGCAGATTTGGCCAAGGAGACGAAATCAATGTCTGTCTTTCCAGTCAATACCGATCCGAGAATGTGCGGTGCGATTTCTTTTGAACGACGAACTTTTTCGGCATCAAAGGATCCTATAATTACCTGATTGTCCATTTTATTCTTACTGACTAGATCAATCACCGGTTGTTCGGTACCTTTCCCTTTCAATTCAATATAGAGTTGACATCGACCTTTCACACAATCAATAGCTTGCTGCAAGGTAGGAATACGTTCACCTTTACCAACGTCAAACTGTTTCAATTGCACGGTGGTCAATTTCTCAACCAGATTTCCTTCGACAGCAGCGTCATGGATGATGACCGGTATCTTTTCTTGGCAGAGATGCACGTCAAGTTCAATCATATCTGCCCCCATATCAATTGCTCTTTCAAACGCACGAATTGTGTTGCCCGGTTCGTAGCCAGAGGCGCCACGATGTGCAATCTTTAAGTAATCGGTTTTTTTCTTCATATCGATTGCTAATTATTCAACATAGTTTATTTCATTTAATCAAAATCATTTCATTTTTGCAAGCAAAAGTCTGATGTTGACTATTCCATTTAACTATTCCACTTTTTCAAAAATTCAGTCATAGACTGGGTTTATTTCAATTTCCTGATACGAGTCATCATCCATTTGTCCATTTTGGACACACTAAAGGACACACTTCGTATCATGAAAAACTCTTATCTGGTTCACCGTAAAACGGGTAGTTCCTACCTTTTCCGTTCCGTAGTTCCCCTTGATCTTCAACCCCTACTTGAATCCAGACAGTTTCAATTGTCTCTGGGTTGTGGTATCTTGAGTCAATCCAGATTACTCTCATTTTACCTTAATCGGGTGACAC
>DTUY01000093.1 GCA_012963885.1 Candidatus Poribacteria bacterium
GCAAAAGAACAGGTGCCAAAATAGCGTAACACCGCATTCTATTTTACTATCAATACTGGTGTAGCCTGAGATAGGCGTGTTTGTCACCAGCCAACTCATCTATCGATATTGAGTGCCTGCCCGATTCGTCAGAACCAATTACTAGCAGTGAACCCACCTATTACACTAGTGAATGACTCTCTTATTAAGATACTAAAGTTCGACAGGGTTTAGTCGTATAATATACAATAGGCACATAACGCATTTAACCTTATATCTTATTGTTAACAATACGGTTGCAAAGAACCCACAAGTGGTGGGATTAATTACAAGAATATTTTTAAGCATTTACATAAGAAGGGTTGTAAAGGCCTTGTGGGTACGGAACACGGCATCAGTCTGGAATACAAAGTAAGGTGAGGATCGATTAATCTAGGCATATGTGGAGTGTGATGATTTTTAGAGCACCTACTCCAAACCCTTTTCTAATAAAGAAGGGGAATAATAGAAAAGAACAAATTAATAGGAGCATTTCATGAAAGCAATTCTTGCTGGCCTCGGAGGCCGGGCGCGTCATTGGCAATCTGCTTGTGAAGAACACCCCAAAGTTGAATTGGTTGCATTTATAGAACCCTCTGAGGAAAATAGGCGGTGGGCAATAGAAGAACGCGGTGTGTCCGAAGATCTAATTTATGGAGATCTCAGCGATGTTCCATCTACTGTCGAAGCTGATTTTGTTGTGGATGTTACGCCTCCTGCTGTTCACGAGACCATTGCGATGAAGGCTTTTGATGCGGGCCTTAATCTTTTGGGTGAAAAACCGCTTAGTGATGATTTTGAAGCAGCCAAGCGTATTGTGGAAGCAGGTAAGAAAGCTAATTTAAAACATATGATTACGCAGAACTATCGTTTTAATCCCCTGCCGCGCACGACCCAGCGTTTGCTAAAAGCCAAAAAAATTGGTGCTGTGGCACAGCTCGATGTTTCGCTTTATGTGGACTGGGCGGATAATCCAGACAGTCACTATGTTACAGAGCCTTACATGTTTTTGATGGATATGGGCATTCACCATTTTGATATGATGCGCTATACACTCAATGCTAATCCTGTCAGTGCACATGCAATTACGTGGAATCTGCCATGGGGTTGGCATCAGGGTGATGCGTGTCAGATCATTGTTTTTAAATTTGACAATGGGATTGTTGCGACACATCGTGGAATTGGGTGTACGATGGGGCATGTACCTGCTGGACACAATGGTGAGTGGCGTTATGAAGGTCCTCAGGGAACATTGACCTGGGAAGGGTTTGATCTCTTTTATACGCTCAAGCACAAGCAGAATCCGCAAATTCGTGAACAGATCGAACTCGATGGAGTTGACGGCCCGAACCCTGTTCTCAATGAATTTGTCTGCGCGCTTCAAGAAGATCGCCAGCCTGAGTGTAATGCGGAGGACAATTTGAAGTCTATGTCTATGGTTTTTGGTGCAGTAATAAGTGCGAAAGAGGGGAGGGAAGTGCAGCTGTCAGAATTGTGAAATGCCTGCTACCTTCGCCTTTGATCATTAAGACACAAGTTTTTGTCATTGAACCAGCTAGAAGCTTCGTATAACGTCGTCTGTTTGATTACAAACCCAACAATGGTCAAAATGAGGTCATCTACAATGAAATTTGGTGTTGTCATCCACACCATTGGACGTCACATGTCCTTTGAAAGCACGCTTGAGGCAATCAAAGCGATCGACTTCGATTCGATCTGCTGTTAACGGATCGCAATGCCGAGATTGTCAGTGCAGTGGGCACGAGCAAAAACCCAGGAACCTTGCTATCAAAGTCAAAGTGATGGTGATAAAGTCCAAGATTTGAATGCCAGCTTGAAAAGGGCCAGTAAGCAACCATGCCTACTGTGTGACCAAACTAGCCAATAGTGCGGGGGATAGTCGGCACCCGCCTGATGCTCCTAAGGGGAAACGATCCAGTGGGGGAACTGCCCCTTACCTCCATGAGTCACGATACGATCACGGCGGCCCCCTTGTGGGGGTAAGCTATAGCCAAACATGGAAGTACATCCCTCCATCCAGAAGGACATAGCTTAAGGTAAACGAGTTAATGCCTAACAAGTTCCTGCTAGATGGTGCGTATTCTCTGCTTGAATGGTATATGTTTTTGAGCCTTAATCCCGTACACAAGTCACCTAATTATTAAATTTGCAAGTTATCAGGTCAAAAAGCCTTATCAATCAATGGTTCGACGGAAAATAATGAAACCTGCCTTACATCTGATGTGCGGAATGGCTGGGTCAGGCAAAACGACACTAGCCAAGAAAATTGAAGCTGCCCAGTCTGCGGTAAGGTTTTCGCCTGACGAATGGATCGAAAAGCTTCTCTCTGATATCACCGACAGGGAAGAAAACGAACGACTGAGAGTTATTGTCGAAGCAATCCAGTGGGAAACGGCCCAACGCCTACTTTCGCTTGGGACAAACATCATCCTTGAAAATGGTTTCTGGGGAAGAAGCGAAAGAGAAATGTATCGCGATCGCGCTAGAGAATTAGGTGCTAGAGTAGAGTTGCACTTTCTCGATTTATCCGACGATGAACTTTGGCAACGAATTGAAAAAAGAAACGGCGATCTTCCTGCTGGATCATTTCAAATCACGAGAGTGGATCTCGCTGAATGGATGACCTGGTTTCAAAAACCAGACGAAGCTGAACTCAAAACCTACGATAATAG
>DTUY01000094.1 GCA_012963885.1 Candidatus Poribacteria bacterium
TCTCTTTATTTTCATAAAGACGGCTCAAATCCTGAACAGTTTTTGTGTCAACAGTTTTTTGACTATCATTTTCTTCTTCTGGAGCATCATCAGTCGGGAAATTTTCCGAAACAAAATTAGTTAGATTCTCCCGTAATCTCTCATCTGCTGTAATACCTTTTTCGTCTGTTTCAGCAATATCTTCTATTTCCTGTTCTATTTCATTAATCCGTTTTTCTTCTGCACGAATTTTTTGCTCTGCTTGACGCAAGTTTTCTTCTACAGTTATTGCATCCAGACCAAGTGTTCCTACTAATTTTTCTGCATTTTCATCTATCTGTTCTTCTAATGTTTTAGGTTTATCATTATCTACTTTCTTTTTAGTAGAAGATCTTTGTCCAGATTGAACAGACTTTTTTCGTAAATCAACTAGAATACCTGTTTCGTGTAATTCGATTGCATTAAAACCGAATTTCTTACCTTTAATCTTTGAAAATCTTGTTCCTGTTAAGTAGTCTTTTGCTTTGACATACTTCTGACCGTGACTATTAACATTGATTAAAAGGCCATCATCACCATCAACAAATTCAAGAAACAATTTCTTCTCTGCCTCATGATAATGTAAACGGAATCCTGTAGTAGTGCTTGCTGTATGGTGTGATATATCTTCCGATAATTCTTTTGAAAAGGTTACATTTCCACTTTTATTAAAAGTAATTGTGTGTGGTTTCGGTTTGCTCGAAACTAAAACTTCAAAATCTGTAAGATCTATCATATTTTTATCCTTATATGTATGTGGGTTTGCAACTGTTTCATGTTCGTTTTTTGATGAGTTCCTCATTACATTTACTGCTATTCTACCATTCATTTTTCATCATCTACTAATTCTTTTATTACACATAATCAAAGAATCTAATAAACCATGACCAAGAACTTTTTGGACAATGATCAGAACAGCATCTTCCCCTATCATATCAAAGTCTTGATTTAATCGTGTTTTGATTCTGCAAAGAATTGATTTTTCAGTAAAGACCTTGCCTGATCTATGGAGAGGGAGGATATAAGTGTGGATATAAGCATGAATGCATTGAGAAACATCATGATGAATGGAAGAGCCTTCAGCCATAGCAGGATTATCAGTAACCTGAGCGATAGCCATGTTGAGGTATCTAACCCTGATGATGCTTGATGTACCAGTTAGGGGTGTCTGGGGCATCAGAATGCAATTGTATGCATGTTTTAAGTACGTCGACGGCCTGCTGCCTGTTGAGGTTATAGTCGCTGATGAGGGTGACCACGCATCCCTTGAAATTATGAAGCCTGTATTGATGGTGATTACCGTAACAGCGAGCCTTCTTGTGCAAGTACCAATATTCGTTAATTCCCTGACATCGTCGGCATAGGAAGCATTGTGTTGAGTTTCAGAGGAATCTGAAGCTGCCTGAACAAATTCCAGTTGTTGGTTTTGGGAATTATCTGCTAGAGAAGAATACCAGTGTGTCAATTATACAGATGTTGGTCTTGTTTTATGTAAGGAAGCCTTAACCAAAATGAACAAATTTAGCTTGATGTTCAGCCAACCTCTGACTAGACTATTCCAATTAATTTATGACTGTTTAAGGGAAAGTTAATATGCAACTCAGTTTTGGACAAGAAACACCACGTGTAATGAATGTGAGGGCAGAGGGAATAGGAACAATCTCGCGGTATGTATGGTATACAGAATTATATCCTCACGTCACATGTCTATTGGGACCAGGGAAACGAAACGTATTGGAAAATCAGCCTGCCGATCATCTCCACCATCACGGCATTTGTTTTTCGCACGGCGTTGTAAACGACCATCTCGATTTTTATCTTTATCGGGAGAAACGGAACCTGGGCAAGATTAACGTGACAGGTGAAGTTCGGACGGAATCCAACGAGAATGTTGCTGTTTTATCACACGATAGTGAGTGGGTAACTGCGGAAGGGAACATATTGATGACAGACACACGCTCATATCGCTGGGAGGTTTTTGAAAATGGAGAACTCTACTTGGATACAGCAATTACTTTGCAACCAATTGATATTGCCGTCACGCTTCATCCAACAAATGAGTCCGGCATGCCGTTGGTTCGGCCAGCTGATTGGCTTGTTGCCAACCATGGAGGTATCCTATCAGATAGTGAAGGCAGACGCGGTGAGAAGGAGATGTTTGGTAAACCCGCACGCTGGATCGACGAAACCGCTGAAACAAATGGACAGTTGATTGGCCTTGCGATCTTAGATCACCCGTCAAATCCAGTACAAGCTCATTGGTTTGCTCGCGACTACGGCCCGCTTTCTCCAAATTACAATTACTTTACAGGACCAATTGAACTGGAGGCAGGAAGTCAACTGGCCCTAAAATACCGCATTTTTGTGCATCACGGTTCCGGAAATCCTGACCGCCTAAACGAAGAATACGATAAATTTGCTGTAAACTAAAAGGAAAAATTAAATTAGCTCCTTTATTAACTGGAGCACCTCAAGTTTAGCAAAAACTAGTAATACGGCAGAAACGTACAAGCATCTCTCAATTCCCCATAACGACGATGATATTATGCCCATTACTTTAATGTCCGACAATGCGATGTAAGTCAATTCGAAATGTGATTAACTGTGAATTTTATAGTTTTGAGCTTGTTCTTACCAGTTATCATCTTGCCGAATCAAGCACACGATGCGAACGGTAAGGGGGGTTTGCTTT
>DTUY01000095.1 GCA_012963885.1 Candidatus Poribacteria bacterium
CCGGCCAGGTAAAGCGCAGCTTGGGAGATATCTTCGGCTGACTGTTCTCGTCCAAGTGGGACATTTTTCTTTATATATGCTTCGAAAGCTTCTGCACCCAATTCATCTTTTACTAATGATTGAACTCTATCGGAGAAAGACAAATAATCCCATATTGCCGTTGACAGAACACCTGGACAAATGGCATTCACCCGTATGCCGGAGGAAGCTAGTTCCTGAGCCATGGATTGTGTTAAACCAATGATGGCAAATTTGGAGGCGCAATAGGCACTCATGTGCGGGTAGCCGCGTTTCCCAGCGATTGAAGAGATGTTGATAATAGCACCTCCTCCATTCTCAAGCATGACAGCGACTGCTGCTTGGGATACTAAAAAAGTACCTTTTACGTTGACGGCAAATGTCTGATCCCAGCTCTTTTCATCGTAGTTGGCAAATCCACCAGCTTTGACGACTCCTGCGTTGTTAACAACTATATCCACGCTTCCAAACGACTCTCGAGCCTGAGCTACCAACCGATGGACAGAATTTCGTTTCGATACATCCACTTCGGCAGCTATAGCTTTACTGCCTTGCTCAGCAACTGATTCTACAGCTACCTCAAGCTGTTTAGTTGAAGAAAGCTCATAAGTCCACTCACCTGAATGAAGAGATCCCAGATCTGCAAGAACAATATTCGCACCTTCTCGGCCAAAAGCTTGGGCGATCCCTAAACCGATGCCTCTCGCTGCCCCCGTTACGATAACAGTTTTTCCATTTAGATCCATTTTCTAATCTATTGTTTTGATCCGACTCCATGTCGTAACATAATTATTATCTGGTGAAACTGCCCAAGGATTTATGAAATCAGCCAGTGTTGTTGCAATGACTACGTTATCCAATAACACCCAACCGTAATTTCCGAAATCTCCTTTCTTAAATTCGCCCTGACTAGCTTCCAGTACTGGATCCAGATCAGAGAATTTCGTTTTCTTTTTGCTGTCTTTCATTTTTACTTCAAAATCCTTGCCGGATATCTTCAGTTGAAAAGACCACCATTTTTCTATTGCTAAACCTTGAGCGTCGGCCGAAGTGCCGAAATTCTGCCAACCACCTTGACGTTTCCAGAAATCTAGTTGCTTTGTGTTCGATCTTCTATCGAGAAGGTAGAATGATTCTCCCCCGGAGAAGCGAAAGACAATGCCCATATAAAATTCTTTGGGGAATAGCATTTCCCATTGAACATAGTAGTCAGTCCAGTCTGTCCCTTCACCGGTGATATATACGGCCCCGGCGACATCATGCCTTTCAGTTGGTGACGAAAACACCTTATTTCCGCTTCGTTCTGGATCTTTGATAACCTCCGCGTCATCTTTCCCTTTAAAACCAATCTCCCAATTTTTAGGTGGCTGGCCAATATTGTCGTCTTCAAAGTTGTCTTTAAACAGGATTTTTCCGGAGACAAATGATGAAGCGGAAATAGTAGCAATCATTGTTATGATGATAAAAAATACTGTTTTAGTTCGCATGGGTTACTCCTACATATACTTGTTTAGTTGTCCAGTTAACTGTAACGGTTAACTGGACAAGCCAACTTAATCTTAAAACGTATAGCCACTTTTAACACTGCCCCAGTTGGTGGCAAAATTGCCGTTCAACTCGACAGGTGTACTTAATTCATCGACGCTGGTTGCAATAACCACATTGTCAAGTAACACATGGCCGTAATTTCCAAAGTCGCCCTTCTTAAAATTTTCGTTACTTCCAGACAGTGCAGGATCTAATTGCTTGAACTCAGTTTTATCCTTGGCTTCCTTAATTTTGACTTCAAATTTTGTCCCTTTGGCTGCTAATTGGAGTGCGAACCACTTGTTTGGTGCCAAGTCCCGTTTCTCAGAACTACCAAAATTTTCCCAACCGTTCTCCCTCTTCCAAAAATCGAGCTTCTTCGTGTTCTCTCTTCTATCGAGAAGGTAGAATGATTCTCCTCCGGAGAAGCGAAAAACAATTCCCATATAAAAAGCCTTGGGAAATAGCATCTCCCATTGGACATAGTAGTCAGTCCAATCTTTCCCTTTGCCAGTAACATATATAGATCCCTTGGCATCATGTCTTTCAGTAGGTGACGAGAAAACCAGGTTATTTGGTCGAATAGGATCTTTGATTACTTTTCCATCATTTACTGGACCTTTATGGCCAACTGCCCACTTTGAAGGGGGAGAATCAATGGAATCCGATTCGAAATTGTCGGAAAAAAGTACTTTGCCGAAAGCGACAGTTGAGCTGCCAAGCAGAAGCAATCCGGAAAATATCAACACGGTTATTATTATTTGTGGTTGAAGTTTCAACAATTTATTTTCTCCTAAAGTAATTTAGAATTAGCTTGAATATATGAACCAATATTGAGAAAGGTTTCAGGATTGGTTCAAGGTGTCAATAACTTCCAAGATTGCGTGTCTAACTAAAGAACATCCACCTCTCTTAGGATATTATTAAACTTTGGGATCCTTCATAGTATCATAATTTAGGATATAATATAAAAACATTTAAGTTTACAAAAAAATTGTGAAGTACATTCCAAATTTTTTATGTATACTCTGTTTTATCAATTTGATTAATACAACCTAAATTATTTTAAATATGTCTGCCCAACCCAATATCCTTGTTATCCTAACAGATCAGCAAACACAGCGAGCGGTTAGTGCTTACGGCAACCCGTATTTGCATA
>DTUY01000096.1:0-1428 GCA_012963885.1 Candidatus Poribacteria bacterium
TGGGATTCAGAAGTTGTGCGTAAGTAGTTGATCCAGCCTTCGACTTGCTGTTGTGTTGTGTTTTTGTTTCCCTCACTGCCACTACTTTTATTATTATATTTCAGACCAGCTTTATTGCCTTTGTTCTGTTTTCTATTTGTTGCCAAAAGATTTTTCCAATTAGGAGGATTATCGATGATCCTTTGGGTCTCAGACCGCCGGGCCTTCACAAAATTACGCACCAGGTTGAGCGATGTAGTGAAATCTGCTGGATTCCCTTCCCAATCCTTGGCCGTGGTATACCAGAGGTCGGCGGCAACCACAGGAGTAAGCTGTGTCGCTAACCGGTTTATCTCTGCTAAAATCGCGCCCTCGTTCCAGACATCGGTAAGAAGGGTACGTAAGGCATCGAAGTACATTTTCCTTCCCTGCGGTAGGCTGTAGAGTCGGCTGGGTAACGCTGTTTTGGTGTATATCCCCGGTAGCTTATAACTTGAAGGAATGAATGTCTTGTCTACACCCCAGGGAATAGCGTACATCTTATCCGGACCTGGATCAAAATAGACGAAGTAGTTATTACCCTTGTTGGTGAAACCGTCGGCGTGGGTCAGCAGAACCTCCAGAGCCCAGTATGTACAGAAAGCTTCCAAATCCACCAGTTTGGAGATTTCTTCCATGAACCGATCATCGGGTAGTGCTAGAGTTGTCGTGATGGCTTTGATCCGAGTTTTTTCCTTATCAGAGCTCTTGGTTTTATTCTCGAAGGTATTCATCCATTCCTGTCGAAAGTCGCTCATTGTACCTTCGTATAGGTCACCCTTGCTACTGGTAAAATGCTGGAGTAGGAAAGGCTTCTTGATTGGTTCCACGTTGGTGTATAGGCCCAGATCTTCGCCATTGACTCGAACTATGGCGAAGTTACAGAGGGGAGCGGGCATGCCAGCCTTGCGGAATAAGCCATAAGTCAGATATTGCTTAATGAATGACGGGTCTGAGACGTTGTTGTTAAGAATCATACGTTCCATGCCAAAGGCCAACTGCTCTTCTATGTATTTATCGAATTTTAACTTAAGGGCTGGCTTTTCGCTGTTGACGGACCCAACCAACCCTTTCTTACGAATGCCTACATTTTCAAGCACAGTACCGTTCACAGTAACGCTGGCAGCCTCCTCCCAGCTGTAGTTGCGCTTGTCTGTGCGAACGAACTCCCAGTCGGCAGGCGCCATCTGGATCTCGATGGAAACGAGCTTGTTAGGGTTGAATAACCCTTGGCTGAAATCAGCCGATTTACTAGAGATTAGGCCTTTTTTTATTACACTCTCGGCTAAAGCAATTTGGGAAAAGATTATCAATCCCGCTACAGCCAATCCAGCCAAGCAAGACATCAATTTCGTGCTCATTGTATTTACTCCTTTATGGATATTACTTGGCTAATCCAATTATTTACAT
>DTUY01000096.1:1528-2699 GCA_012963885.1 Candidatus Poribacteria bacterium
TTCGATTTGGTAGAGTCTATAGGCAATTAAACCTTGCGTTTTTACTGAAATAGGGGGAGGTTCATCATATTGACGTTTACCTTGGAATCGGCTAAATCCATGGTCAGCCCCCCAAGGGATAAAGTGGAATTTATCTGTCTCTGGGTTGAGATAAAAGAAGAAGTTATTTTCGTCACCTGAGTATCCGTCCCAAAGACCTAGCAGTCCCTCCATAACCCAAAAGGTATAAAAAGAGTCCAAGTCAACTAACTGGCCGATAGCCTCTTCTATATTTTTATCTTCCCCCTCTAAGACTTCGATCAGTTGCTGAATTTTCTGGCGACCAACTTCATCTGAGCCCAGTTTGTGTTCGAAACCGTTAACCCAGCCCGGTCGAAAATCAATCAATGTGCCTTCGTATAAGGTTCCATTATCGTTACCGAAGGCTCGCTTCAAAAATGGCTTGTGTATCCTTTCCACGTGAGAATAGATACCTAAATTTTGGCCGTTAACTGCCACCTGAGCGTAAGCACAGCGAGGTGCAGGTGAACCAACAGCGTTGAACAAAGTGTAACTCATAAGCTGGCTCATCAAACTACTATCTTGTTTGTTATTATTGAAGGTCAAATTAGTCATCCCATCAATTTCACCCTTTTGACCCAGATAGTTGAGTTTGACTTTCAGTGAAGGCCTGGTGCGACTTAAGGAGCCCAGAAAACCTTTCTTGCGGATACCAACCCGAGGGAAAATAAAACCATCAATTACGATCTCGGCCTCTACATAGGTAAAAGGATTTTCTGGCGGGCCGTCTTTTCGCTTTGGGTCCGAAATTGTATTGAAGTCTCGCCCTTGAGAGCAAATGGTGGCCCAATCGTCTGGATCGACCGTAATCTTCACATCCAACACACGGTCAGTGGGGAAGATGCCATCCAATGTTAGCTTCTTGTCTTTTTCATCTTCAGCATAGACTGAAACTGTCAAAACAACCAATACCAATAACACAACAACTAATCTCTTAACCATAACATTCACCTTTGATTTTAGTTTTTAATTTAAATACAGATAATATGAAGTGGGATTAGCTGGAAACTATTTTTTTAGTTTGGCCCAGGCTGTTGTTAGTTTATTCGCAGACTTGACAGCTAGGAACTCCGAATTCTCAGCCAGATAGACCAAGACGTTCTTCGTCAGC